>JAQXIB010000114.1 GCA_029007575.1 Clostridiales bacterium
CGCATAAACGAAGCAGATTCATCTCATTTGGCTCAGAATCCTTCGCTGTCAACGGATCCCGGAAAAACAGCAACACATCAATTTCATTGCAGGCAATACGAGCGCCGATCTGCTGATCTCCGCCCTGAGAGCCGCTTAAAAAACGCTGTATATTCAATCCGGTCGCTTCTGCAACCAATTTTCCGGTCGTCCCTGTGGCACAGATATTATGACGGCTCAAAATTCCGCAGTAAGCAATACAGAATTGAACCATTAATTCTTTTTTGGAATCGTGCGCGATCAATGCTATATTCATATTAAAATGCCTCCTTGAAAATTATTCAATATATAAAGGAGTGTATTCTCCCTCTATTCTTGCCGCAATGTTATTGAAAATAACCTCAGGCGCACTGCCGACTTCCGGATTCAAGTTGCCGTTCAGTGCCGCTCTCATCTGCAAGTCCTCCGGAATCACACCCAAAAGAGGTATTCCAACGCCATCCATCACATCATCCAAGTCAGAAATCATATTCATCCGACGATTTTTTATATTTACCTTATTAATTACAAGCTGATACCGGTCAAAATGGCGTTCCGTCAGCAAAGAGACCACTCTGTTGGAATCACGAACCGACACAAAATCCGGTGTTGCAACGATCACTGCCAAATCGGCAATCCGAGGTATCAAGTCAATACTCAGATGAATACCTGCAGGGGTATCAATCAAAATAACATCATAATATTGCCGTAAACCGTTACATAAGACCGCAATATCATTAACATGAAGCAAATCTGCGACCGAAGACGGTGACGCGATCATGTCAAGACCGGGATAGTTCTCCGACGACACAATTGCATCATTGATATCACAATTTCTGTTAAGCAGATCTCCCAAATCATAAACGACTTCATTTTCCACACCGAGCATGATATCCATCCCGCGCAGGCCGATATCGAGTTCGATCATAATCACCCGTTTATTTCGTTTCGAAAATGCCTGTCCCAATCCGACACAGACCGTTGACTTGCCAACGCCGCCCTTTCCGGAGGTGACTGCAATAATTTTTGACATATTCCTTTGATCCTATCATGACAAAGATAGTTTTACACTATCTTATTGTACCACGAAAATTGATTTTGTCAAAGCTTTTTTTGTAAAATTAGGAAGATAATCGCTGTTTTAAAACGTTTTCTGGCAGCCTCACAAATTACGGCAGTAAAGTTTGTACAGTTTGCGGATACTCCGGCTGCATCGTTTTGGTCTTTTCGTATGCCCGAATCACCCTGTTGACCATTTTTTTTGCAGCCGAGCCCTGCTCAATATAAATGGAAATGGCAATTTCGGGATTATCCGCCGGAGCGTAACCGATCACTGCTGAATTGGTAATAGTGCTGGTTTGCTGAGGTGTTCCGGTCTTGATCGCAATATCATACCCCAGCACCTTATTCTGCGGAACATCTTTAGCGGCACCGATCATGCCTTCTTTAATGATATCAAAAGCACCGTTTTTATTTTCCAGTTTGTCTGCCACCACCGGCTTTGTTTCCTGAATCGTCCGGTCAAAATTATAGCTTTGAATGGATTTGACGATATGGGTTTCATAACGTATGCCTTTATTCGCCAACGTCATAGCCTGCGCCGCCATTTGCAACGGCGTTACCACAGTATCAAGCTGTCCGATCGAAGTCTGCGCTACGTTACCGATGCTCCACTGCGCTCCCAGCTTTTTAGAACGTTCCGGACTGGAAATCGCTCCGGTATCGGTAGCGATCTCCAAACCGGTCTGTGTGCCGAGTCCCATGGCATGCGCATATTCGTTGATTTTCTCAATTCCCAGATTGATACCGGTTTCATAAAAGAAAATATTGCAGGATTTCCGTATTGCAGTCACCACATTGATGTTTCCGGAGTGACCGATAAACAGGCATTTCATTTTCAGCGTCGGAAATCTTTGATAAATGCGGGTACAATTGATCAGTGTATTACGGTTGATCGTACCCTCCGATAACGCACCTGCGGCAACTACGGTTTTAAAAGTAGAGCCGGGACGATAATTTCCTTTTAGCGCACGGTTTAACAACGGAATTCCTTTTTTATCGGCTGCTAAGGTACTGTACTGTGTACGATAATCGTTGATATCATAGCTAGGATAGGTGGCACAGGCAAGCACCTCTCCTGTCTTGACATCCAGCACGACCGCCGCCCCTGCAAAGGCGCGCTGTGTGCCCTTTTTATTGGGTTGTTCCACATTTAAAATATGGTCTTCTAATATGTTTTGCACTTCCTGCTGCAAGTATTTGTCAATCGTCAGCATGACGGTATTTCCCGGTACCGGCTCTTTGGATACGTTATCGCTTACCACATTTCCCTTGGCATTTTGGGAAATTTCCCGAATACCGTCGGTACCCTTTAAATAAGACTCCATCGCCAATTCGACACCCGATTTACCGACAATGCCGTTCATCTGGTATCCCTTTTCTTGCAATTCTGCATACTCCTCAGCGTAGATCGGGCCGATTGTCCCGATAATATGGGGAGCAATGGTTCCGCTGACATAATTGCGCATGGTTTCTTCCGAAATATCAACACCCGCCAATTGATAGCTTAATTCTTTTACCGTTGCCACCAAGGATGCGGGGACATCTTCCGCAAAAGTATAACGATTATACACCGAAAAGTCGCTGATCATCATTTGATAACGCACGCCGGCAATCTGACGCGTCTTTTTCTCGTCATACCCGTTGATTTCAAATTTTTGGATCAGCGCATCCATGCAATCCTGTGCCGTGGCATAGGTATTTAAACGCAGATATTTCCTGCTCTTCATGGTTTTGATTTCCCGGTCCTTGCCTTCTAAAAAAGTATAAGGCTTTTCCGTCGTAATCGGCAGCTCGTCAACCCATTGCACTCCCGACTTTTCCAGCAAATCAATCAGCCTTGCAATGATCTCGTTTTCCTCTCCTTTAGGCATAAATGCCCGATCAAACACGATATTGAATCCAACCTTATTGATTGCCAACGGACGACCGTAGCGGTCCACAATTTCTCCTCGTGCCGCGGTGATCGTTGTTCTACTGACTGTTATGTTATTGGCGTCTTCCCGAAAAGAAGCACCGTTTACCACCTGAAACTGCATCAAACGAAAGCTGCTGGTTAAAAAGACCGCAACGATCAGAAAAACCAAAACAATCAATCGCAGCCGTTCTTTGGATTTTTCCATAATGATAACCATTCCTTTCTGAGCTTTTGCCCGGTTTCGGTCAAATGAAATGCAGACCGAAATTTCAGCATCATATTTGCCGCAAAAGCACAAAAGCGGAGTATGAAAGGAATGCGGTGCATTTCTTTCATACTATGATCCTTCCCTTCCTGCCTAAATCCGTTCTATCTCACTGAACGTATAGGAAATTTTCCGTATAATGAAAAAAAACAATGGAGAAATCAAAGTTGTATATAATACTGTCGGTAATATTTTCTTTAATAAAATCAAATAGGAATAATCGTAATTCCAGATAAGATAGTAGAAAAAGAAATCGATCACCCCTTGCATCAAGGACCCAACAAACACAAACAGGAGCGCATTCCATACATTTACCCGCACCAGATACATGACCAGCAAAGCCGCGCTGATACAGATCAGCATCATAATAATAGCATTAAAACCGAGCAGCTTATCTGCCGCCGTATCCCAAAAGAGTCCGCCGATGATCCCGACGATCGCCCCCGCAAGCTCCCCTTCAAACATGGAGATATACACCATAACAGGAAGAATAAAAATCGGCTTTACTCCAAACACCTGCATAAAGCCTACAGTGGTCTGCAAAATAAACGCCACGAACAGAAAAACCGTATACAACAGCCATTTCACGCCGTTTTTCTTGCGTTGGTTTAATTGCACCACAGCTTACTCTCCCCCATTACTTTCCAAATTTCCGATTCCTTTACCGAAAAATTCCGTTAATACGCAGACATCATTCACCTGTTTAATATCCTCGCTCGGACGTATCACGGCATATGCGGTTTTTCCGTCCGCCTTTTGTTTGACATCCTCAACAATACCGATGACATAATTGGCAGGAAACCGCCCGCTTGCGCCCGAAGTGACGATGACGTCGCCCTTGGTAACGGCAGTTTCCCGTTGTAAATAGCTTAATATGCATTTTCCGTCTTCCAGCCATTCAATATTCCCGGCAACCGAACCGGTTTCCCCGGTTCTGCGTTCCAACGCGCCCACCGGATAATCCGGACTGAGAATGGTTACCACTCTTGCCGAAGTCAGATAAACCTTGGTCACGATCCCGACTAATCCGCGGCTGGTCACAACAGGATCATACTGTTTGATTCCATGCTGAGATCCCTTATTGATCACAAAGGATTCATATCGATCCGTGGCATCTCTGGCAATCACTGCCGCCGCCACGCCGTTATAGCTCTCGTCCAGCTCTTTTACGCCCAACAATTCTTTGAGCTGTTCGTTTTCATCTTTTGTTTTCTCATAGTCCACCAGCTTTTTTTGCAGCTCAGCAATCTCATCCTTCAGTTTCACATTTTCTTTATAGTTTTTACTGGAATCCGCAAACTGTCCCAGAAAATCCGACACCGAAGTAGAAATAGAAGATGACAGCTTTTGAAACGGTGTCACGATCACGCTGACGATCTTGGATGGTACCGTAGCAATATCGCCGGTAGCAACGGCATACAGCATAAAGCCCAATAAAACAGCAAGCACTGCTACTAATATTTTAAATCGCTTACTGTGTAAAAAATCACGCACGGCGACTGCTCCTTTATCCTAAAATCCAAATATTGCATACCTAATGCCGCAACAAGCAGGTAAAAAATGGTATTCGACAAAATGTCTATAACTGAAATGACTCTACAAGCTGAATTCATCACCTTGTAGAGTTAGATCATTACTGAGCGCGTCAATAAAATCGACACGCTCTCGAAGGACAAACGCAATCGCCTCGGTAAAAACCTTGCTCTGCGTACGGCTTGCTACGCAAGACGATTCCCCATGATTTCCCCTGTTCAACGAAAACCAGCTCCGCAAACGACTTTGCCGTTGCTCACCGCTGGTTTTCTTTTCCATGAAGTCACATCCTCTTGCATGGCAAGACGACGGCACGTGTCCGTCTGCGTGACGTGATTTTAAAAGTGTTATCGTTTATCCCTTTCCGACAGACTGTCCAATTAATATTTGTACTCGTCGTCCGACAATACATCCGGGAATTTATCCAAATTTTCCAGCACCTTACCGGTTCCTGCCGCTACGCAGTCAAGAGGCTCGTCCGCCACAAAAACCGGAATTCCGGTTTCCTGCTCCACCAGCTTATTTAATCCGCGCAACAAAGCACCGCCTCCGGTCAGAGTAATTCCCTGATCAATAATATCCGCAGCCAGTTCCGGCGGCGTTTTTTCCAGTGTTACTTTTACTGCATCCAAAATGCTGTAAAGCGGATCGGTCAACGCCTCTCTGACCTCTTGAGAAGAAACACTGACGCTTTCGGGCAATCCGTTTAGCTGATTCCGTCCTTTGATCGTAATGGATGTTTCCTGCTCCAGCGGATATGCCGAGCCGATTTCAATTTTAATATTTTCCGCGGTGCGCTCACCGATCAACAGATTGTATTTCTTTTTAATGTATGCCGCAATCGCAGTATCGAACATATCGCCGCCAACTCGAACAGACTTGGACGCCACAATACCGCCGAGCGAAATCACCGCGACCTCCGAAGTACCGCCGCCGATATCCACTACCATGCTACCGGTCGGCTCCGCAACGGGAAGTCCGGCTCCGATCGCAGCCGCCATTGGTTCTTCAATTACCCAGACTTTTTTTGCGCCCGCAGCTTCGGTAGCGTCTTTCACAGCACGACGCTCCACCGCGGTAACACCGGATGGGATACAAATAATGACTCTGATCTTGGTCATCAGCGATTTATTGGTTGCTTTCCGAATAAACTCCTGAAGCATACTGGTTGTCACATCAAAATCAGCGATCACGCCGTCTTTCAGCGGACGCACCGCAACGATCGAACCGGGAGTTCTTCCGATCACGTCCTTGGCCTCCTGTCCGACACAGCGTACAGTATGATTTTTCACATCCACCGCGACCACAGACGGCTCTCTGATAATAATTCCTTTACCCTTTAAAAAGACCAGCGTATTTGCTGTTCCTAAATCAATTCCTATATCTCTTGAAAACATATTGTTCCCCTTCCTGTTTTGTAAAAAATTCCATTCCTACTTATTATATCCCCATTTACTGCGGAACACAACAAAAAATTATGAATTTTTAAAATTTCTTTACTTTTGACGGACAAGCCGCTGCACTGCCATATATAAATCCGTGACGGGCAATCCCATCACATTATAAAAATCGCCGTCAATCTTCTCGACAAACACCGCAGCTTTGCCCTGTATCCCGTATCCGCCCGCTTTATCAAACGGTTCTCCGGAGCGAATATAATCTCTGATTTCTTCTTCCTCCAAAGGACGAAAATAAACATCGGTCTTACTGCAAAAGGTAACCGCTTCGCCCTGATACAGCAATGTCACCCCGGTCATTACCCGATGTTTCTTTCCCGAAAGCGTTTGCAGCATTTCATAAGCCGCGGATTCGTCCGGCGGTATCCCGAACACTTTGTTTTCCGGAGAAACGACTACGGTATCCGCGCCGATCACCAATTGATCCCGCTGTCCGAATACCGCCTTTGCCTTGCAATAAGAAAGACGTTTCACCAATTCTTCCGGATTCTGCTCTTTCACAGTACTTTCATTAAAATCGGAGGTCACAGACCGAAACTCATCAAAAATAAGAGCCAAAAGCTGTCGTCGGCGCGGAGATTTCGATGCCAAAAGCACTTCCATATTTTTACACTATCCTACTTCCACGATATCTGTTTCAGCGTTAATGTGAAACATGATTCTTGTTTTATAATCCTTTGCTGAATTGCTTATATATTGCAAGACTTGCGATAATACAAAGAATTTGCGCGACATTAACATTGATGGAAAATCCAAATGCCAGAGTCACTATCGCCAAATCAATCGAGATCGGATCCGGAATTCCGACGCCGATCGTTTCTCCCAATGCCAGCCAGCTTAAAAAGCTGACGTTCTTACAAAGCATCGCAATCACCGAACCAATTAAAATGCCCATAATCAAGAATAAAATAAACATAAAGGTTTTTTTGAATTTCATGCCAATATCACCATTTCCTTTGTGAAGTTTGTTTCTTTTTACTGAATCCGGACAAAGATAACAAACGGAGCGTCAATATCATACTTTTTTTAGCTGAAATCGTTTTATTGCTGACCGGTGGAACCAAATCCGCCTGCTCCCCGTTCCGTGTCATCCAGCGTTTCCGTTTCGCATAATTCCGGCAAGATAACCGGTGTAAAAACTAACTGCGCAATTCTTTCAAACGGTTTCAAACAATAGGCAGTTTGGGATAAATTGGTCAGCGACACCATGATTTCCCCGCGGTAATCACTGTCGATCACACCGACGCAATTGGAAGGAATCAGTCCGAACTTGCTTGCCAAACCGCTTCTCGGATAAACCAAGCCCACCATTTGATGATGCGGCATGGACAGCGCGATGCCGGTATGAATCTTCACCGGCTGATGCGGATAAATCATCAAATCATTATCTAACAATGCAAACAAGTCGAATCCGGCACTGCCCGACGTGGCGCGTTCCGGAATCTTTGCCCGCATATCTGTTTTCTTTAAATGAACAATCATATTTCTCGGTATCACACCGTTTCCCCCTGTCACACTTTTCTATAATACAATCCGCGTGTGAAATGTTCTCTTGTTCCGCTGCCGGAAATGTATTCTTGAATAACACGTTTAGTTTCAGCAGGACTTTCTCCCGTAAAATACAATGTGATAAAATCAAAAGAATCAAGATCTCCCATCCGATCCGCCATATACAGCGTATCCGGATTATAAATTTCCCGTACTTCTCCTTGACATCGCACCGCAAAACGTTTTCCGCGGCGATCGGTCAAAGTTTCCTGTCCCGAACAGTTCGAACAATTTTTATATTTGCCGATCGGACAGCTTCGCGTGATCATCAACGGCAGATTTCCGTACGCAATCACGCCTATTGGAACCCCTCGATGGATTCGCTTAGCTTGATTCAGATTCATTTCAAAAGACAAGGTAATATCTGTTAAACCCTGTTCCTGATAAAATGCTGCGGCATACGAATTGATAATATTCAGTCCAAAACCGCCATGCAGTATGAAATTAAGTTCTCTTCCAAGAAGCAGGTGGGAAGGGTTTTGCACCAATATCCGGTCATAGCCGAAATTCCGTAGCTGTACCAAACGAGCGATCAACTGCTTTTCATCAAAAGAAACACGTGGTAATTCGACGATGATTTTATCCTGTTCCGGCAAATTTCTCTGCTTCAGCACCTCGTCGAGCGGCAATATGACCCATTCCAATTCGGATGTATCCAGATTGGTAATCTGCTCAAAGGTTTCAGCACGAAGCCGAATGGCACGCTTTTGCTTCGGCAAAGCAGTGGGCAATTCCGGCATGGTTCCAATAAATTTTACTTCATGAATTTCACTTCTTTTTTGAGTGAGCTGTTCCACGCAATCACGCCGCATTGCATTCAGCACTTTCGCAGGCATCATCAAGTGATCTTCGACTGTGCCGGTCAATTCAGAAAGATAAAACGGTGTTCCGCCCATTTTGCTGAAATACTCTTTTGCAGAATCTAGAGTAGTCGCTTTTTCCCGGGCAATTTCCGGGATTTCTCCTTCCGCTTTCACTACGTTTCCGTCCGCATCGGATAGAGAAAGCGTCGCTTTCCGTTCCGTGTGCATTTCAAAATTGGCTTTGCAGGGAATACGCGGATATGCCGAACGATACAAATTGCGCAGCGGCGCCAAGACTTGAGCCGCGGCTGTAACATCTTCCTTTTGACGTACACCGAACATTTCCCGGCCGCGTTTGGCTGTCAGATATCCGTCTGTAAATCCCGATCGCGAAAAAACTGCTTGCAATCGTTCCAAGTCTGGCTGTTTGCCATTGCGTTTTTCCACGCAAGCCGTCACCGCCGCCGCAACATATTCAGGACGTTTCATTCTGCCTTCAATTTTGAAAGAATTTACACCGGCTTCCGCCAATTGATCTAGCAGCGGAATGGCAGATAAATCGCGCAATGACAGGTCGGCAGCCCCATCGCCATGCACCGAAAACGGCAAGCGGCAGGGCTGCGCACAAGTGCCGCGATTACCGCTTCTGCCTCCCAGCATGCCGCTCATATAGCACTGTCCCGACATGCATACACACAATGCCCCATGAACAAAAACTTCCAATTCCGCTTTGCAGTTTTGACGGATCTCGTGAATTTCCTGCAACGAAAGCTCCCGGGCTAATACAACGCGCTTTACGCCGAGTTCTTCCAAAAAACGAACACCGGCCGATGTGTGTATCGTCATCTGAGTAGAAGCGTGAATCGGCATTTTAGGTGCCCACTCCTGCACCAATTGCAATACGCCCATATCTTGAATAATAAAAGCGTCGACGCCGGCTTCACAACCGTTTTTCACGCACAGCTTCAAATCAGAAAGTTCACTGTCAAACACTAAAGTGTTCAGCGTTTGATAAACCTTCACGCCGTTTAAATGGCAAAAGCTGACGATATCTTTGAAAGCTTGTCCCGAAAAATTATCGGCATTCTGCCTTGCGTTGAAGGCTTTCTGACCTAGATAAACAGCGTCAGCACCGCAATTCACGGCGGCACGCACACTCTCCTCACTGCCGCAGGGAGCTAAGATCTCCGGCTGTAATATCTTTTTTTGATCACCGATCATCTGCATTACTGAATCTTATCGCGCAGCGCATGAAGCTCCAAATCTCGCTGCAGATTTTCCTTTTCTCGATTGAGTAATTCTATTTTTTCTTCCAGTTGTTCTATCTTATCGGTTGCTTGTGCCGTTTCTGACGCGTAACTGGCTATCTGCGCACGAATATTGTCGATATCCGAATTGGTTTTAAAACTGTCATCCAGAATACTCAAGCCAATCAAAATAGCCGCTGAGGTCAGATCCACACCTGGATTTTGGTCCATAAAGTCGCTTATTTTGCTATCCAAAATTTTTGCCAATTCCTTCATATAACCGGTGCTTTCCTCGGTCTGCAAAGCAAACTCTTTCCCGCAAACATTCACGCGTACTTTATTATATTCCATAAACCACCATTCCTTTTTGAAATTTGTTACAATATGCAAATGATGACATTATTTTTTGTTGATCTTCTCACCAAAACGCCGCAGGACAACAGTCCTACAGATATTATTTATTATATACCAATTTCCCGCATCCGTCAACCGGAACGACGACGGCATTGCAAAAAGGAACAGCAAAATACTCCTTAAAAAAACGTTTTCTGATTGTCCGTTTCTTCCATAAAGCAAAAAACTACCGATCGAAAATGCTCCTTTTCGATCGGTAGTGGAATACAACGTTCTTAGACCGTCCTGCGTGATGCAATGAACACGCTGATCACAACATCAGCTCAGTCATACCTTATACTAAAATCTAATTAAACGCTTTTATTCTTTCCGGTCTGAATTGCACGAGAATGTGTTATCCTCCTTGCTGGGCGTCAGCCCAGCGGCGTCGTCTGCCTTTTCTGGTGCAATTCATCTTCGGAAATTGATGAAAGCTTTCAATCAGATTTTAGTATTACAGATCATTGCGGACAATATCCTCCAGTGTTTCCCGCTTCACCACGATTCTGGAAGCGCCGTCCTTGAGCATAACTACCGCCGGTTTCGGGACCCGATTGTAGTTAGAGGACATTGAGTAATTATACGCTCCCGTGGCAAACACAGCCAGAGTGTCTCCAACCTCCACCGGCTGGATCGGAATGCCTTCTCCCAGCAAATCACCGCTTTCACAGCATTTACCGGCAACAGTGACCGTCTGCGTTTTTTCCTGTGCCGCTTTGTTGGCAATTGCCATTTCATAACGGGACTGATACAGTGCATACCGCGGATTATCAGTCATGCCGCCGTCAATCGATACATAAGTACGGATATTCGGAATATGTTTGATCCCACCGACCGTATACAAGGTCAAACCGGCCGCACCCACAATCGAACGTCCCGGCTCAATATAGATAAACGGCACCGGCAAATTCAGCTTTTCAGCTAATTTCTTAACAACGCCGGAAACACGCTCCATGTAGCAATCATAATCAGACGGCTGATCTGCCTGGGTATATTTGATACCGAATCCGCCGCCCAAATTCAGTTCTCGGATTTCCAAGCCGGTATCCGCTTTGATCTGTGCCATAAATTTCATCATCACTTCGGCAGCCGCTTCAAACGGATCAATATCAAATATCTGAGAGCCGATATGGCAATGCAAGCCTTTCAGCTCCAGATGCTCCAGCTTCAACGCCTCTTTTACTGCCGCCATTGCCTCGCTGGTTTCCAGCGCAAAACCAAACTTGGAATCAATCTGTCCGGTCCGGATAAAATCATGGGTGTGCGCGTCAATACCGGGCTTGATCCGGAACATCACGCCCGGCTTTTTGTTCATCTCCGCCGCAATGCGGTTCAAGCTTTCCAGTTCGGTGAGATTATCCACAATGATGCGTCCGACATTTTTTTCTACCGCGTATCTCAATTCTTCCTCGGTTTTATTGTTGCCGTGGAAGCAGATATGCTCTGCCGGAAAATCCACACTGAACGCGGTATAAAGCTCGCCGATCGATACCGCATCAATACCGATTTTCTCCGATTTCATGATGCGATATATCTCTTTGCAGGAAAACGCTTTGCTGGCATAGCATACTAACCCGTTACCTTGATAATAGCGGTCGATGCTGTCCCGAAATTTCCTGCAAACGCCGCGGATCATCTCTTCGTCCATCACATACAGCGGCGTGCCGTACTCTTTCGCAAGCGCTACCATATCTACGCCCGCAACCGTTAAATTTCCCGACTCATTTACACCCATATTGCTTGTTAAAAATTCTGCCATTTGATATTGTCCTTCCTTCACTTTTTTATCTGAACGTTAAATCAGTTATTCTGCATCTTCCGAAACATCCGCATCATTTTCGGCAATTTCCCGCAAAATGGTACGAAGTTCTTCAACACCCTCTCCGGTTTCAGCCGAAAAAGGTACCATTTCAATGACGTCGGCATACGGGATCTCACGCTGATATGCCGCCAGGCGCTCGGAACGTTCCTTTTTGCTGAGCTTATCGCTTTTGGTCATCACAATAATAAACGGAAATTCTCTCTCGATCAGATAATTGATCATATCCAAATCCAGCTTGGTCGGCGGATGGCGCATATCGATCAACTGCACGATCAAACCGATATTTCTGTCATCATTGAAATATCCTTCTATCAATTCCGCCCATCGCTGTTTTTCATTCTTGCCCACCTTTGCATATCCATATCCAGGCAGATCAACAAACAGAAGATCTCCAGCTTCATAGAAATTGATGGTTGCCGTCTTGCCCGGAACCGAGCTGACTCTGGCAAGCCCTTTGCGATTAAACAGCTTATTGATCAGCGACGATTTGCCGACATTAGAGCGTCCCGCAAAAGCGATTTCCAGTCGCTCACTCGGCGGAAGCTGACCGGAAAGCCCGTAAGAGCTTAAAAAGGCAGCTTTATGAAAATTAATCTGCATGGACCTATTCCATCCTTTCACATGACCTTATCAGCAGTTCAACGAATTTCCGGATAATATTTTACCATTTACCGGCGGAAGCAGTAAATTATCCTGTGGATTCTGTTTATTTTTATCGCTTGCCGATACACTGTCAAAAATCAATGCTTCCGACAAGACCTGTCTCACATTATCACAAGGAATAAACGTAATGTTTTCTTTCACAATGTCGTCTATTTCCGCCAAATCAGCAACATTTCCTTTCGGGATCAAAACCGTCTTGACTCCGGCACGATATGCCGCCATAGATTTTTCCCGCAGTCCGCCAATTTCGAGTACCCGTCCGCGGAGGGTAACCTCTCCGGTCATCGCGTAGTCATGCTTGAACGCCGCACCGCTCAGCGCCGATACCAGCGCAGTCGTAATCGTTACACCGGCAGACGGACCGTCCTTCGGCACCGCGCCCTCCGGCACATGAATATGAATATCCTTGGTTTTATAAAAATCGGTTGCAATGTGATAATCACCGGCTACGGAACGTACAAAGCTGATCGCCGTTTTGGCGGATTCCTTCATCACGTCGCCAAGGCTGCCGGTCAGTTCCAGCTTGCCGGTGCCATCCAACACCGACACTTCGACCTCCAGCATCTCTCCGCCGACCGCCGTCCAAGCCAATCCGTTGACAACTCCCACCTGATTTTCTTTTTCGATAGTGTCAGGACGGTACTTTTTCGGACCGAGCATTGCCTCCAGATTCTCCTCGGTAATTTTCACGGCGGTGTTCTGCTCTTCTACGATTTCCTTCGCCGCTTTTCTGCACAAGGCAGCGATCTGACGTTCCAGCTTTCTGACGCCCGACTCCCTGGTATAATAGTCAATCAAATCATACAGCACTTCATCGGATATTTTCAACTGTTTTGCCGTTAAGCCGTGCTTTTTCATTTGTTTCTTGACCAGATGCCGTTTGGCTATCTGGTATTTTTCCTCACGGGTATAACTGCTCAGCTCTATTATTTCCATACGATCCAAAAGAGGAGCCGGAATGGTGTCCAACGTGTTGGCAGTCGTGATAAACAGCACTTCGCTCAAATCAAAAGGTACTTCGATATAATGATCCCGAAACGCACTGTTTTGTTCGCTGTCCAGCACCTCCAGCATGGCAGCCGACGGATCCCCTTTAAAATCATTGCCCATTTTATCGATTTCATCCAGCAAGAACACCGGATTTCTGGATTTCGCCTGCACCAGCGCATTAATAATCCGCCCCGGCATCGAGCCGATATAGGTCTTGCGATGTCCGCGAATGTCGCTTTCATCCCGCACGCCGCCCAAGGATATCCGAACATATTTGCGGCCGATTGCTTCGGCGATCGAGCGGGCAATCGAAGTTTTACCGACGCCGGGAGGCCCCACCAAGCAAATGATCTGCCCGCGCATATCAGGAGCAAGTTTTCGCACCGCCAATATTTCCAGCACACGCTCTTTCACTTTTTGCATGCCGTAATGATCGTGATCCAACTTGGCACGCGCCTTTTTGATGTCCACCTTGTCTTTGGTATACTTATCCCAAGGCAGTTCCAAGCAGGTATCCAAATACCCTCGGATCACCGCCGCTTCCTGCGACATAGACGGCATTTTATTCAGCTTTTCAACCTCTTTTAAGAGCTTTTGTTTCACTTCATCGGACATATTGTGAAAAGAAACGATCTTTTGTTCATATTCCGATGCTTCTGCCTCTTCCGGATCATATTCGCCCAATTGTTCCGCAATGACCCGCTGTTGCTCTCTGAGAGAGATTTCACGCTGCCTTTCATCAATATTGGCACGCACCTGATTATACATATCGTTCTCATAGGTGAAAATTTCGGTTTCCCGCTCTAAAATGACATTCATTTGTTTTGCTTTTTTCTCCAGCGAGTTTTCTTCCAAAATGAGCTGTTTATCTGTATAGGAAAAAGGAACCTGACTGATGATCAGACGGATCAACGTTTCCAGATCTTCCTGCTCATAAACCAACTTTTCCAGTTCTTTCGGTATTTGGCTGAATACGCTTGCAAAACGGGAAAAAGCTTCCTTGATTAAGCGGACAAAAGCAGTTTCTTTTTCGACATTCATCGCTTTCCGCGGCTTTTCCAAGATCGGCTCAACGGTAGCAGTTAAATAAGACCCGTCCTCTAAACGGATCAACTTTGCCCGATAGGCGCCGGACACCAAAACACGTATTGCGTTGTCGGCGCCTTTCAGCATCTGCTCTATCGTTGCGACCACACCGATTTTATAAAGCCGGCTCATATCCGGATCCTCGTCGGCAATCTCTTTTTGAGTAACAAGAAAAATTCTGCGATCTGTCTCTACTGCTTTTTTTAAAGCCAAGATGGATTTTTCCCGACCGACATCAAAATGCAGCGGTTCATCCGGAAACACCACGACTCCCCGCATTGCCATGGCAGGCAATATGATTTGCTGTTGTTCCAGTATGTTATCTTCCATTCAAACAATCATTCCTCTCAATAATCGGACAGCGTTTTCGGCATATCTGATCAAGCAGAATGAGTTCATCCGAAAAGTGTAAGTATATCAAACTTGCGCCCAATTTTTAGTTTCAACCTTATTTGTATTCGTTAATTTTCTTTTGTTTCCAGCTCAATTTCCGGAATATTGTACCCTAAACGATCAAACTCCTGTAAATCATAGGAAGAGCTGTTTTGATGTTTCATTTTCTTCTCTCGGGTTGGAGAATCCTTCTCCAGTATATCCTCTACGGTCTTGATATGATTGTCATACCATGATTTCAATATGGTATTGACATAAGGAAAGGACAGCTTGCCGATTCCGTCAATCGTTCTGTCATACGCAATTTTTATCATATCCAGATCAAAATGATATTCATTGCACCAGGTTTTAATATATTTTTTTTCATTTGCGGATAAATTTCGATTGTCGATCCCGAAGCACTTTTTGATCTTCGTTTCCGCCTGGTGAACCTCGGACAACTGTAAAATACGTTCCACCGCTTTTTCATGGGAATTGACCCCCTCATCGGCCCAATTCAACGCGGTTTTTTCAATATATCGAATGCTCGATTTGTCAATCGATACGCAATATTCGGCAATCATCACCAATACATCCGCAGGCATCCCCGCCGCCTCATACAAATATATGTAGGAGCGCTGCTCGGTAGAGGTGACCGGTCTGCCGTAAATCAACTCCAGCTTGTCAAACATAAATTTTACTTCCGGCTGTGTTTCTATCAATTTGGAAATTTCAATCGCAGACAGATAAGTCGGCTTGTTGGAAAGCGTAGTAACATTGTTGGTACGCAATCCCTCATTCCCGCCGAATGAAAAAATGCCGGCTGCGTCCCAATACCGTATTGCCTCCTGCACTTCATCCACAGGCACCGATAATTGTTCGGAAATTTGTTGATCGCTGATCCGATTTCCCGCATTTCTCAGTATGACTAAAAGCACTTTCACATAAACGCTGCTTGCTGTTTTCAGATGTTTGTCCACTACTGAGGACGGTACGGAAAACACCGAATTCCATTCACCAAGATTTAAATGTATATCCATAATAACGACAAACCACCTGATATCAAATAATTACTGCGTTATTCAAACGCATACCACTGGCGCAGCGAAGCAGAGCATTAGCGCCGTTTCATATGCCTGCGGCACACGGCGCTTGGCTATTGCTCTTGCCGCCAAAGACGACTGGGCGGCATTTCGGCAATGCCGAAACCGTGCAAAGCCCCGCTCGGCTAAAAGTGAAATTTGAAATTTCTGATTTTGACCACTATCAAGGTTATTATAACACAAAACATAACGAATGACAAATGAATATTGTGTTACGAAATGAAAAAGCACCTGTGTCTTTTATTGCTAAACGGCACAGGTGTTTTTAAAATGAACTATTTTCTTAATTCTTCCAATGTAGGATTGATGTGCGGAGAGCCCATGGAATCTCTATACACTGCAGGAGCAATCCACTCAACTGCATTTTTAATGATCTGTCTGATATATTGATTCTGAAAAGCGTTATTGGTTTCATGACCGGGCTGGAAATAAAATACTTTTCCGTATCCCCTGTTCCAAACACATCCGCTGCGGAATACTTCTCCGATATCAAACCAGCCCTCAAAAATCACTTCATCCGGCTGAGGAATATCAAACCGCTCGCCATAGCATTCTTCTATTCCCAGATCAAAATGCTCCGGTATGCCTTTGGCAATCGGATGATTCGGCGAAATGCAGAACACCCGCTCATAAGTATCATCACGCCAACGCAGATCACAGGAAGTTCCCATCATTCTTCTGAAAATTTTGGAATAATGGCCGGAATGCAGAACGATCAGTCCCATTCCTTTCAAAACTCTCTCCTGAATTTTGGACACCAAACCGTCTTCCACTTTGTCATGCGCGCAATGTCCCCACCAAATCAAAACATCTGTCTGATTCAGGATCTCATCCGGGAGGCCCTGCTCCGGCTGATCTAAAGTGGCTGTTCTGACGTTTACTTTGTCGCCCAATTCTCTGACGATATCCGCCACGGTTTCATGAAGACCGTTGGGATGAATCGGTTTCATCACATCTTTGATTCCATCTTGATTTTCATGAACATTTTCGTTCCATACTGTTACATTAATCATAGCTTTTACCAATCGGCGGTCTTAGGACGCCGAGTCCGCTCCTTTCTTACAGCATTGATGCTCCTTATTCAAAATCTACAATTTGCTTGGTCTGATCGGACAAGAAAGCGGCTTCCATCAACTTCATTACCCGCATCAATTCATCATGCCGAATAATGGGTTTTGCCTTGCCGTCCAACACATCAACAATATTTTGATAAAAATCACGAATATCCGAATGAACATGCGGCAATACCGATTTCTTGATGGTATCGTCGGTGCGGGGTGCCATCGTTTTGGTCAGTCCGGCAGCTGTCCGAACCGGTACCGCATCGGCGTTATTCCAATCCGTGATGTTCACAATCGTGGCGTCTGAGCCAAAATCTTCCATCAAGGCAGTGCCGTTTTCGCCCTGCATATACCATCTCGGCAGATTGATAAAGTTGCTGGTCCCGACTTCCAACAAAGCCTGCTTTCCGCTTTCAAAGGTGATGACCATCCGAAAACCGTCATCTACTTCATAGTTGGTGACATGATGCATATGTGCGTAAACCTTGACGACTTTTTCTTGCACCATCTGAAGCATCTGATCCAGGATATGTACGCCCCAATCCAGCATCATACCGCCGCCCTGCGCCTTGCGGCCGCGCCAATCACCCGGAATGCCGCGGGAGCCGTGTACTCTGGATTCAATGCTGAAAATATCTCCCAGCATGCCCTCGTCGTAAATTTTCTTCATCGTCAGAAAATCCTCGTCCCAGCGGCGGTTCTGATGCACCGTAAACAGCTTGCCGCTTTCGTTCGCCGCATCGATCATCTCCTGTAAGTCGGCGCTCGACAGCGTGACCGGCTTCTCGGAAATGACATTTTTTCCGGCTCTCATCGCCTGCACCGCATAAGGCTTGTGCCAATCATTCGGCACCGCCAGTAGGAGAATATCCACCTTGTCGTCTGACAGGACTTCTTCAAAACTCTGATATGTCTTGTAGCCGTTTTGCTTTGCTTCCGCTATTTTCGCAGAATCGGTGTCAAAAATACTGTACAAGAAAATTTTATCAAAACCCTTTAAAAGCTGAGTATGCCAGTGACCCATTCCGCCATACCCGATCAACGCAACAGCATATTTACCATCTACCATGTTAAGCCCACCACATTTCGCCTTTACTTTCAAAAATGAGAATTTCTTTTAAGAAAGAAATCGCTTTGCCAAGCCCCTCGTAAGGAGTCATCAGGCTGTCTTCGTGTTCAATGCTGATCGCATAGTCATATCCCACCAACCGCAATGTGCTGATGATTTCCTTCCATTTTGCCGCATCCATGCCGTAGCCGACGCTTCTGAAAATCCAGGAACGATGTATTTCATCGCTGTAATGCTGTGTATCCAGCACCCCGTTGACCGCCGTGTTGATTTGGTCGATCTTGGTGTCCTTGGCATGAAAATGGAAAATCGCAGGGCCCAACTCACGAATCACCGCCACCGGATCCATTCCCTGCCAAATCAAGTGGCTCGGGTCCAGATTCGCACCGATTTCTTCACCGACCGCATTACGCAGCTTCAGCAAGGTATAAGAATTATACACACAAAATCCGGGATGCAGCTCCAAACCGATTTTCGTAACGCCGTGTTCTTTTGCAAAAGCCACCGTCTTTTTCCAGTAAGGAATCAAGACTTCGTTCCATTGCCATTCCAGAATTTTGCTGTAATCGTCCGGCCACGGGCAGGTC
The DNA here is from genome assembly GCA_029007575.1 of Clostridiales bacterium. Taxonomy (GTDB): domain Bacteria; phylum Bacillota; class Clostridia; order Oscillospirales; family Ruminococcaceae; genus HGM13222. Next base: position 18,995 of record JAQXIB010000114.1, read on the forward strand.
ACCCAGTTCGGATACTTTGCATCTTCGCTGTCCCCCGGGCATCCCGAAAAAGTATTGATCTGTGTAATCCCTAACTTTTCCGCCAGCAGGATCGTATCTCTGATGGTGTCGTCAAACTGTTTGGCGATCTCCTTATTCGGATGGATCGGATTTCCGTGACAGCTAAGCGCCGAGATCTGGATATTGTGTCTTGCCATGGTTGCTTTAAATTCGGCAAGCTTTGCGTCATCGCGTATCAATTGCGCTGCGTCACAATGAGCAGTTCCCGGATAACCGCCGGTACCCAATTCGATCATTTGCGCCCCTTGTTCCTCCAAATAGGTCAACGCATCATCCAAGCTTTTATCCGCTAACGCCGGTGAAAATACGCCGAGTTTCATAGTTTTCTTCCTCCCTAAAAGATATATTTGCTTTTCAAATTGTCCATGCTGCGTTTTGCATCCTCAAAACCGTTTGGCTTCGGATCGTCATTTTCTACAATCACCCAGTCAACTCCGATTTCTTTTGC
>JAQXIB010000115.1 GCA_029007575.1 Clostridiales bacterium
CGGTGTCATTGGTGTTTCTAACTGGATAACCGATGAGGCGAAAAAGTCTTTTCTGGCAGATGCAGCCATTGTCAGAAGAATCTATAACTGGATAGATTTAAAAACCTTTGCCCCCCGGAATGCACAGAATCCTGACGAAAAAGTGTTTACGATCTTCTGTGCCAGTGCTTCCTGGAACAGGGACACAGATAGATTTCGGGATTTACAAAGCCTGGCGGCGCAGCTGGATCCCTCTATGGAGCTTGTTGTTGCAGGTGCTGTGGAGTGTCCCGAGCAGCTGCCGCCCAACGTAACATGCATTGGATATCTCAATAACCAGGAGCTGTTGGCATCCGCATATGCAAGCGCCGATGTCTACGTGCATCTGTCCAGAGAGGACACCTTTGGCAAGGTAATTGCGGAAGCGCTGGCCTGCGGTACCCCGGCAGTTGTGTATGATTCTACGGCATGCCCGGAAATCGTAACAGCGGGCACGGGATATGTGGTTCCTGTCGGCGATATAGAAGCAATTCTGAACTGTTGCAGGTTGATCAAAGAGAATGGCAAAGATATCTATACACGGCTCTGCAGAGCATCTACGGAAAATCGATTCGACAAGGAGAAGCTGATTGCGGAAACTTTTGCGTTGTACGCAGAAGTGATAGAAACGATAGCATAAGGAGCGGGATCATGGTTTGGTATTTATTCAATATTCTTGCATTTGTACTTGCATGGTATTGGCCAACAAATCAGGTGTTGGGTACAGACAGAAACCGGGTAAGGGCAAAGCGCACGTGCGGCACGGCAGCAATCGGCTGGATACTGTTATCGGGATTGCGCGGCCTTAGTGTGGGGGCGGATACAAAAGGCTATGCGATAATGTTTGAACAATCAGCCTACTCACCATGGTCAGATATCTGGCAAAATGTTGTGCTGAAATATATCTATCGAATAGATGTTCCTGGAAAAGATTTTGGCTATTTTCTGCTGCAAAAGGTATTTCGCACGTTTACCGGCTCCTATACGCTGTGGCTTCTGTTTATTGCCATCGTGTTCACCGTACCCATGGCAATCCTGATATACCGGTATTCCAGCAACGCCTGCATTTCCTGGGTTGTTTATTCCACCCTGTTCTATTCTTTTTTCGCAATTACCGGACACCGGCAGACCATCGCCACCGGGATTGTCGTCTGGGGTGGGTTGGAATGCATCCGAAAGAGAAAATTGATTCCCTTTCTGCTCCTGACATTTATCGCCTACACGATTCACGCATCGGCGATCTGTGTTCTGCCGTTTTACTGGATATCCCAGCTGAAGGTAACCAAAGCAAGGCTGTCCGTGTATATGGTCGGCATTGTTGCGGCCTTTTTCCTTCGAAACCAGCTCCTTGTATTTCTGCAATCCATTGTGGGATATGAATCCTTTCAGCAATATGACGGAGCGCAGGCTGGAATCTTTCTGTTTTTGCTGATCGCCATAGGAGTCTTTGTCTTTGTTTTCTGGGAAAAAATACGGATTTCGGAGAATCCCATTCTGGATATGTCCGTCAACGCCCTGATGATGGCTTGCGGCTTTTCTCCACTGCTGCTGATCAATCCCTCGTGTATGCGGGCGGTGCAATACTATTCCGTGTATCTCACGTTTTTGCTCCCCGAGCTTCGGTATGTTTTCCGCGAAAACTCGCAGGCACTGTTCCTGCGGATCATTGCCGTCATCATGGTCGCACTGCTGATTAAACAGATGCCGTCCTATAGCTTCTTTTTTATGTAAGGTATATATGCAATGATGGACGGAAGAATAAAATGCTCTAGTAAAGAAGGAGAGTTTTGAAGTGAATACAATAGCCTTAATCAATATACAAATCGGTGCATATAAACCATACTTTCCGTTCTTTTTAAAATCTTGCGAAAATAATAAAGATGTGTATCGGTATCAGTTCATTAATGCGGACTTTACAAATGATGAAACTGAAAACCAGAATGCTTTGCATTCCGTCTTCCGCTGGGATAACGGCACTTTAGAAAGAGTGTCCGTAAATGCGCAAGGCGAAGAAACTGGTCGCAAAGAATATATGTACATTCATTTCCAGAAACGTAATATGACTTGTAGGTGCGGTGAGACATCAGAGAAGTATTACATCGTACCCAATTGTTTTCTTGATTCCAGCACGAGTATGAGAAAATTATATCATGCGAATGACGATAGAATCTATTGGAGCTATCAGCTTGACAGGATCAAGAATAAGATTAAGAGGCTAGTCAGATGAAGAAAATCTTACAGGTAGTTTCGTGCCTTGCATTAGGTGGTACAGAAGCGTTTATCATGAGTAATTACCGGCAATTAGATAAATCCAAGTATCAATTTGACTTTATGATTTTCGTAGAATATGACTCTCCTTATGTTCGTGAAATAGAAGCGTTGGGCGGGAAAGTATTCTATTGCGGATTACCGGCGATTACAAGGTTAAAGGAATTTGAGAATACAGTCATTTCCATTATCCGAGAGAATGGCCCATATGATGCAGTCCACAGTCATGTGAACATTCAAAACGGCTTTGTTATGCAGGCGGCCTATAGAGCCGGTGTAAAGCAAAGAATATCGCATTCTCATGATACTTCCGGTAAGGGGGCAGTGGGAGTGAAATATTTAACGGAACGATGGAAGGAGTATCTAATTAAACACTATGCAACGGATTTCTTGGCATGTTCCAGTGCAGCTGGATGTTATTTGTACGGGCAGTCGCTTTTCTCGGAAAAAGGAAAAATGATTCCGAACGGCATTGATCTCAGGCCGTTTTGTGAGGCCGGAGCCAGACGAAACGATCTGCTAAAGGAATTTGATATTCCACAAGGGTGCAACCTTATCGTGGGAAACATCACACGATTTGAACCAAAGAAAAATCCAATATATACAGTTAAAGTATTTAAGGAACTCCTGACGCATTACCCGGATGCCATACTGTTGCTTGGCGGCCCGGATGGTGGACAGCTGAATGAAATCAGAGAGCTGGTAAAAGCGCTGGATATCTCCGCTCATGTGCGATTCATTGGATCTCGTAGAGATATCCCAGATTGTCTTGAACTGATAGACGTATACGTGTTCCCGTCCTTGTATGAAGGTTTGGGCATTGGGTTTCTGGAAGCGCAGGCTTCTGCATGTTTGTGCGTGGCCTCAAAAGGAGTATCTGAAGAAGCTTCTATCGTTGAAACATCAACCGTGTATCTCTCTTTGGAGGATACACCAACGGTTTGGGCGGAACACATCGCTGAAAAATTGGAGACTTGGAAAAAACCCGACTGCGAATACATAAAAACTTGGTTTGAAAAAAAGGGCTTTGAAATCGAATCATCCCACAAAAAGCTGATTGAGGTATATGATGGAGTCAACTAAGGGCAAAGTCTATTATGTCTGCTTCTATGCGGAAAAGGAAACCGCGGACAGGATCATTTCGTACCCATCCGTATGGAGCAAAATTGACTATGTTGCATCAGTTATCAAAGAATGCGGATATGATGTTGAGCTCGTTTCGGAAGCCGCTTCGGTAAAAGGGTTATTCCGGGGATATAAAAAGCAGATTGATGAGCAGGAATGGGTAAAATACTTCACATCCAGGCATTATAACAACAATCTGCTGAATAAGCTTTCAACATTTTCGCAATGGTGCAAAGTGCTTGTCTATTTGCTGCTGCATGTCAAACGAGAAGACAAACTGTTGGTATACCATTCCATATATAATTTGAAATGGCTCTCGGTATATCACGATCTCTTCGGGAAGAAATTCAGTATAGAGATTGAAGATGTTTTTTCTGCATTAAATAATAGGGCAAAGCACTTCGAGAAACAGGAATGGGATTTATTTGCAAAGGCCAGTACATGTATTTGTGTGAATGATCTGATCGCCCAAAAACTGGATCAAAAACAGCCAAAGATTATTTCATACGGAAGCTATTTGCTGCCGGAGTATCACAAAACGCCCAGGGAGAAAACGATACGTCTTGTATATGCGGGAGTAATCGAGCAGGAGCGAAACGCTGCGTTTTTAGCTGTTCAGTCAATGCGATACCTGCCGGAAAACTATGAATTGAATATTTTGGGCTTCGGGAATGACCGAGACATTCATGCGCTGAAAGAATGTATCAAGGAAACCGGCCGAAATATCAAATACTGGGGAAGAATGGAAGGATTGGCCTATTATTCATTCTTGCAAAACTGTGATATCGGCTTAAGCACGCATATGTATGATCCCGGTAATATGGCATCCGCAGATAATACATTTCCCTCTAAGGTCTTGGTCTACCTGTCAAACGGACTTTGTGTTGTTGCGCAGCGTCTGGCATGCCTGGAACAGTCGTCCGTAAGCAATGCAATATGCTATTATGATGAACCGAAACCCCAGAAAGTCGCAGAAGCCATATCCAGCGTGGATTTGAGCGTGGATTCCAGAGAAAAAATTCGTGAACTTGCCATCGCTTTCCAGCGTGATATCCAGAAATGGCTGGATGGCAAAGGTTCAACAAAAAGACAATTTGGTAAGTAACCATTGTGTCTGTAAATCATAGGGAAGTTTTCAGATAAGGAGATTATCGGTGGAAAAATGGAGAGTAGATGTTCCCGTATACATGAACTTTTTCAACAGACCGGATACTCTTGAAAAAGTATTTGCAGCAGTACGGGAAGCAAAGCCGTCAAAACTGTTCTTGTCATGTGATGG
>JAQXIB010000116.1 GCA_029007575.1 Clostridiales bacterium
CGGTATAAGTAGTGGTGGGTTTCCAACCAAGTTGCTCTTTGCAAAGTTCTACAAGTTTACTGCTTTTCACGGGTTCATTCTCCCATAAAATTAAGCAAAAGCGATATTCACTTTCAAATACTTTCGGTGTATCCATAGCAAACGCTCCTTTCTCTAACTCATTGGAGTCATATGTACTCTAACACATTAGAGTTTAAATGTCAAGTTATTCGCAAGAGTGTTCACAAAAAAGCAAAAAATAGCGACAAGGAGATTTTTTATCTCCCTGCCGCCGTGCTTCGGTTAGTTGTAAATTATATCGTTGTTTACGATTTCTGTGGCTCTGCTTCGGATATTGTTCATCCGACAAACCCACTCCATTTGGTTATCTGCTTTGAGTGTTTCGGATACGTCCTCACGCTCTGCCATCTGTTTTACAAGCCCAAAAAACATATTCTCAGCCTGTTCGTTTATATCGGCAAGGTAAGAGTTTAGTTTGCCGATTGTAAGCAAATTCATGTATGTAATTTTGCGGTGTGTTTTCAGATAACGCAAATGTCGTTGTCCCCAAATTCCTACCGGCTTTTCTTCTTCAGCCGAAAGCGTAAGGCAAGGAATGAGATAATCGCCTTGCTGTTCGTATGTACCGCCCATTTTCTCAAAAATAGTCTTTTCCATAGTCTTAAACCTCCGTCATCTTTATCTTGAATTTCTTAATCGGTGCGTGAGCAAATTTAATAATCAGTTCATTAACTGCATCTGTATATCTTCCGTCTGCAATGAGTTTATTTCTCAAATTGTTCAGACTGTTAATAATAACACTACGCTCATAATCGTCAATCGCTAAGTAGTTTTTTTCTTTCGCATACACTCGACCTCCTTTGTACCTTTATTGTATCAAGAGAAATTCAAAATGACGAATGTGCGATTTTATTTTTGAACATAATGAAAGACAGCGTAAAAAGCATTTCTGCCTTCTACGCTGTCTTTCCGCCTTCGCAACGCCCATAAAGTTTTATTTTGATGTGTTTTTTAAATTACTTCCTTATGTGGCGTTAGCTTTCCGGTCAGTCTTTTACTTTATGTCTTGCAAATCAGGACTTTGCGGGCATAATACAGCGCGCCGCACCTTGGAAATGCGTTTTTATGCAGCCATCAGCCCGCAAACCGGGATTTTACCGTATTATGTCCACAGTGATGTTATGAACATCGGGGAAGCATTTTTGCTTTTTTCGAAGCCGCAAGCCCGGTAAAAGTTCAGTTCGTCGTCATAAGCGACAACCACAATACGCATATATTCTTTATACTTTTCCTTTACCATATTCACAAGAGTTCTGCCGATTGTTTTGCCTTGATAATCAGGATCAACAAGCAGGTAATGAACATAAGCATTCATTATTCCGTCATCCATAACGCATATCATTCCAACGAGTTTATCTCCGTCCCAGGCGGAAAAAACCGTATTGAAGTTTTCCATTGCAACAGCAAGTTTTTCGGGAAAATGCCCTGATGACCATTCCACCGAAAGAAACAATCTTGCCAGTTCGTCAGACTCAAAACAATGAATGTCTTTATATTCAATATGCATATTGATTTACCTCATCAAATCCCGGTTTACAGATGAGATTATTATACCAAAAAAACAGCATATTTCAAGTTGTTCCGTGTTGGCAAAAGCAAACAAGGCTTAAAAAATCGTTTGTCCCGAATTGTCAGGTTTGCGCCGCCGGAACCGCAATTAACCTTTTTTTAATGCGTCTGCGTACAGAGCGCTCCGTTATTCCGAGAACATCGGGGTGGAAAGATAACGGTCGCCGGTATCGGGCAGGAGTGCCACTATTAACTTACCCTTGTTTTCGGGGCGTTTGGCAAGCTGGGCAGCAGCCCATACGGCAGCGCCGGAGGAAATGCCCACAAGCAGGCCTTCCTTCCTGGCAAGAATCCTGCCGGTCTGAAAAGCGTCCTCATTCTCCACCGTTATGATCTCGTCGTAGACCGAGGTATTAAGGGTCTGGGGAACAAAGCCTGCGCCGATACCCTGAATCTTGTGCGGTCCGGGAGCACCCTTGGAAAGTACCGGAGAGCCTGCAGGCTCCACCGCCACCACCTTTACGGCAGGGTTTTTGCTCTTTAAGTATTCGCCCACGCCGGTAACGGTGCCGCCGGTACCTACGCCCGCAACGAAAATATCCACCTTTCCGTCGGTATCCTCCCATATCTCGGGGCCGGTGGAAGCACGGTGCGCGGCCGGATTGGCGGCATTGGTAAACTGGCTGGGAATAAAGCTGTCAGGGGTTTGGGCCGCAAGCTCCTGAGCTTTTTCAATAGCGCCCTTCATACCCTTTGTGCCGTCGGTCAGCACAAGCGCCGCACCGTATGCCTTGAGCAGATTGCGGCGCTCTACGCTCATGGTCTCCGGCATGGTAAGAATGATCCTGTAGCCTCTGGAGGCGGCCACCGCCGCAAGTCCGATACCGGTATTTCCGCTTGTAGGCTCGATGATTACGCCCCCGGGCTTGAGAGCTCCCTTTGCCTCCGCGTCGTCTATCATTGCCTTTGCAATTCTGTCCTTGACGCTTCCTGCCGGATTGAAATACTCCAGTTTTGCATAAATATCGGCGCCGAGCTCACCCAGTGCATTGTAGTTTGTCAGCTTCAGCAGCGGAGTGCCGCCGATAAGGTCGGTAATTCTTTCATAGGTTTTCATAAAAAATCGCTCCTTTTATCATTTCATTTCGGTTCCCTTAGTCTGCAAGCTGCCTGCAACATCGTTCCCTGTATGTATCCATCAGCTTTGTCCTCCTTCATCACCTATAAATCCTACTTGTTTTATAGGCTTTATTATACCACCCTTTTTCTCCCTTGTCAATCCCTTTTTTAAAATTTATGAAATTTTTTCTGCGGGATTTATGTATTCGGTCATGTTTGGAATAGGGGCGGAAGGATCTGATCGGCTCTTAAAATATTCTTATTATAACGCAGAGGTTCAAATAAGAAAAATGCCGCTG
>JAQXIB010000117.1 GCA_029007575.1 Clostridiales bacterium
GCCCCTTTTAATGGAGAAACCGAGGACATGTGCATCGGTTTCGACTTCGACAATCCGCGTCGCAACGCGGATTGTGGGGTGAGGTTGGGAGAGGGGAAAGTCCCCTTTCCCAGAGCGTTGTCGACTTTGTCGACACGCTCAGGCGGACACATTTTTGTGTCCGCCTGATTTTGTTATTGATTGATTGCGGCAATGAGTTCTACTTCGACTAAAACGTCTTTCGGAAGCTCCTTTGCGGCGACACAGGAACGTGCAGGCTTTTCGGTGAAGTACTGCCCGTAAATCTTGTTAAACGCGGCAAAATCGGACATGTTTTTCAAAAAGCATGTCGTTTTGATCACATTCTTAAAAGAAGTGCCTGCTTCATCCAAAATAGCACTTAAATTTTTCATTACCTGCTCTGTTTGTCCTTCGATCGTATCGGATTCCACATTCCCGGTTTGGGGATCGATCGCGATCTGTCCCGAAGTAAATAATGTGTCGTTGTAAACAATTGCCTGAGAATAAGGTCCGATTGCTTCGGGCGCATTGGAAGTATGTAATTTTTTTAACATGGTAAAATCTCCTCTCTGAACGATTATGACAGTTTATATCCCGCATCGGTCAATGCGGATTTAATTTGGTTAATATGGTCGAAGTTGCGGGTTTCCAACACCACACGCAGAAAGCATCCGTTAATGTCAGACATTTCGTTTGCACGTTCATGGTGGATGGAAATGACGTTGCCGCCGAGGTCTGCAATAATGCGGGATACCGCTTTTAACTGTCCCGGTTTATCCAGCAGTTCGATATTCAAGGAGCAGGAACGACCGGATTTCAGCAAACCGCGTTTGATGACTCTGGAGAGAATGGTTACATCAATATTGCCGCCTGATACCAGACAAACGACTTTTTTCCCTTTGACCGGAATTTTATTAAAGAGTACCGCGGCAACCGATACAGCGCCGGCGCCTTCGGCAATCAGCTTTTGATGCTCGATCATGGTTAAAATAGCGGTGGAAATCTCATCTTCGCTTACCGTGACGATACCATCCACATATTTGCTGCAAATATCAAAGGTGTGCTCACCGGGCTCTTTGACCGCGATGCCGTCGGCAATGGTTGCAACGGTATCCAGCTTTTCGATCTGGTGATGTTCTAAGGAAACCGCCATACTCGGAGCGCCGCTAGCCTGTACGCCGTATACTTTGATATTTGGGTTTAACGATTTGATCGCAAATGCAACACCGGAGATCAACCCGCCGCCGCCGACCGGCACAACGACCGCATCCGCATTGGGAAGCTGATCGAGGATTTCCAGCCCGATGGTACCTTGTCCTGCAATGACGTTTTCATCGTCAAACGGATGAATAAGGGTGTATCCTTTTTCATCTCGTAACTGTAATGCCTTTTGGTAAGCGTCATCATATACGCCTTCCACCAGGCAAATTTCAGCGCCGTATCCTTTGGTAGCTTCAACCTTTGAAATCGGCGCGCCGTCGGGCAGGCAGATCAAAGATTTAATATGATTTTTTGTCGCTGCCAGAGCGACTCCCTGCGCGTGATTTCCTGCAGAACAGGCAATGACGCCTTTGGCTTTTTCTTCCTCGCTTAACTGAGATATTTTATAATAAGCACCGCGTACTTTAAAGGAGCCGGTCACCTGTAAATTTTCGGTTTTTAAATATACTTCACAGTCCGGATTAATATGATGAGCCCGAATCAAATCGGTCGGTCGAATAACATTTTTTAACACGAAAGACGCATGATAGATTTTGTCCAATGACAGCATAATAATCCCATCCTTTTTTCGGATCTTAAAATTCGGTTCTTGATTTTTTATTTATGCAGTAATAAAAGTGCAGAAAACCTTTTTTTTCAAAAATACGCTTTTTTGCCCAAAAAGTCAAGGCGTTTTTATCAAAATTTGCCGATATCAGAATGAAATCGGTTGAACAGATAAAAAACAGAGAAAATAACGTCGCTTTTTAGCACATTAAAGCAATAAAATACCTTTATAAATATCGCCTTTTTTCCATCCGGTTTCTTTTGCGGCTTCCTTTGCGGCGTCGGATGGCTTGGCACCGTCGGCAATGAGCTGCTGTGCCAACGCGATCGCTTCTTCCAGGGTAAATGCCGTTTTTTCCGGATCTTTTGCGCCTTCGATCACCAACACAAATTCGCCCTTTGGAGTGGCGTCGGTATATCTTGCAACCGCTTCCGAGAGCGTGGTGCGAATGACTTCCTGGTGCACTTTGGTAAGCTCATGGGCAATCGCGACATTGCGGTTACCCAAGCAGGCTTCCAAATCTTGTAGAGTATTCAGCAGCTTGTGCGGCGCCTCATAAAAAATCAGGGTGTGGGTATCGTTCTTGATTTGGTTTAAATGTTCTATACGGCTGTTTTTGTTGGTGCTTAAAAATCCTTCAAAAGCAAATCTGGAGGTGGACAGTCCGCTGAGACAGAGAGCAGAAATGACTGCACTCGGTCCGGGTATGACGATGGTTTCGATATTGTGCAAAGCGGCCAATCGTACCAGATCTTCTCCGGGATCAGAGATACAGGGCATGCCTGCATCTGAAACAATTGCACAGCTTTCTCCGTTCAGGATTTTGTCAATCAGGTATTCGCCCTTTTCACGCAGATTGTGTTCATGATAGCTGATCATCGGCTTCTTGATTTGAAAATGATTGAGCAGTTTAATAGTCACCCTGGTATCTTCGGCTGCGATAAAATCCACTTCTTGCAGCGTTTCAACGGCACGCGGACTGAAATCTGACAGATTCCCGATCGGAGTGCCGACTACATATAATTTTCCTTGCATATCGGTAAGCAGTCCTTTCTGCGGTTTTGTTTCGTATAATATGCTTATCATATCAAATATTGCGCAAAAAAGCAAGAAAAGAAAGATTGCCTTTTGAAAGAGGGTATGGTATATTGTTTGAGTAAAGCATGGATCAAACACACAACCGCTCAGAAAGGACGCTTCAGCATATGAAAAACAAGGTATGGCGTATATTTCAAAAAATTGTCTTGTTGGCTGTCGGTATCATCATGATTGTAAATGTCGTTCTTTTGACAGTGATTTCCAATATGCATACCGGGCTGATTCTTGTTTTTGTATTGGGCTGCATTTTTGCGCTTTATGGTATCTTTCTTGAAACAGTGATTCGAAGGTTTCCAAAATGGATCAAATGTATCTTTTGGATCGGTGTGGCCGCGGCAATATTGTTTAGTTTATTTCTCGCTGTATACGGAAACAACGATACTGTTACTTATCGTGAAAATGCCATTATTGTATTGGGCAGCGGCATACACGGAGAACAACCGGACGAATCTCTCATGAGGAGACTTGACAGCGCGGTGGATTACTATCATAAAAACCCCGATGCTGTGATCGTGCTTAGTGGAGGGCAGGGACCGCAGGAAAGTATTACCGAAAGTTTGGCGATGGAGCGGTACATGCTAAGCAGGGGCATTCCGCAGGATCGCATCTTAAAAGAGGAACGCGCCACCAGTACCTATCAAAATTTTTTATATTCCAAGCAACTATTGGATCATTATTATGAGAACGACTACTGTGTAGCGTTTGCAACCAGCGATTATCATATATACCGAGCAGATGCCATAGCGAAAATTGCCGGCTTGGATCATGTAACGCATTGTCATGGTGTCACGCCTTGGTATCAGTCTTGGTCCAGTTATTTGCGGGAATGCGTGGCAGTTTTGAAGTTTTGGATATTACGTAAATGAGCGAATACAACGGATAAAGCGGAAACGGATGAATGGTATCAGTTTCGTAATAGAACGCAACATAAAGACCAAGAACACAGTCATTGATTGTGTTCTTGGTCTTTTGTACTTATTGGTTTGTTTTCATTGCTGTCAAATCCGTAAATTTTTAAAAGCTCTTCTGAAAAGCCGTCTTCACTATGCACCACCAGTAATGGTTCGACTTTCAGAAACGGCTTGCTGTGCTTTTTTCCCTCGATTAAAAACAGCCAAGGGGCAGTACTGCTGTTTTTCGCCACGAACCGAAGCCGTTTTGGCTCAATGTTTGCATTCCTCATTGCCGTAATGACGTCGGCAAGCCTTTCCGGACGTTGACACAAGCATAGTCTGCCGCCGTATTTCAATAGCTTTTCGGCAGCTTTGCAAACATCATCTATGGTGCAAAGAACTTCATGACGCGCGATCTGTTCGGCGGTCAGTTCGGATAAAATGCCGGTGTTGCCGGCTTTGTAAGGAGGATTGCAGGTGACAACGTCAAAGCTGTGCGGGGTAAGCGGTACCTCAGTGCTGCGGAAAATATCTTTGAGATCGGCATGGATCGCCGTGATGTTTTCTTCCAAACCGGATCGCTCGATAGAAAGCTGAAATTGTTCGATCGCCTGCTGTTGAATATCGAGGCCGACGATTTGTTTCGGCTGATAGTTTTTTGCCAGCGCCATCGGGATGATACCGCATCCGGTGCCTAAATCGCATACCACATCTTTGTGGCGGGGCGCGGTAAAGTTTGCCAACAAAAAGGCGTCTGTCCCGAAACGATGCTCCGGAGAAACACAAACTTTAATAGAGTCGGAGAGTGATTCAAAATGATAGTTGGGATTCATCAAGGGGGTTCCTTCCTTTTGGATTGTTTTTTGTTGATGATGGCAGTTTACCGTTCAATTTGATTGATTTCGCTTACATTGCTCATATCCGAAGATATGGCGGCAGAGGAAATATCGGAGCTTGCTTCGATAGCTTCGGATGAGGTACTGTCTGATTGTACCGGCGGAAAAGATTCTGCGGAAGAAACTTCAGAAAGCACTTCACTGCTGGTCGGAGGCAGTGGGACAGAGAAATTTTCAGAAACAGACGGCCGGGAAGAATCGGTTTCGGTCGGCGGGGAATAGCTGCGATGCTGAGCGGGGTGCTTGATATTGCTGACTGTGTCAAAGGAATATCCTTGTGATCGGAGCCATTCGATGATTTCCGGCAAGGCTTCTAACGTTCCTTGATTGCGTTCTACATCATGCATCAAAATAACCGGTTCGTCAAATTTTAACGCCTCGTTTTTGATGTTTTCCAGAATCTTTTCTTTACTTTGTGCCTTGCTGCTGGCGTCACCGGAGGAAACATTCCAATCATGATGGGTCATATCTTTATCATGCAAGGTGGAAAGGATCCCGTTTAATACTGGCTTGCTCAAATATTTTCTGCCGATGCTGCTTCCGCCCGGAAAACGAAGCTGATTGGTTCTATGACCGGTGACTGACTCGATCCATTGGTTTACTTTTTCAAAGTCTTCCATGAAAGAACTGACGTTGCGGTAAATTTGTTTGTAATTATGACAATAGCTGTGCGCGGCGATCTCGTTCCCTTCATCAGAAGCTAACTTCATATAGCTTTCCAGCTTTTGGCTGTTTTTATACACGACAAAGAAGGTTGCTTTGACCTGATATTGTTTTAAAACGGCAACAATTTGCGGAGTCATCTCAGTCGGTCCGTCGTCAAAAGTGAGATATGCGACTTTATCGGTACCTGTCGATACAAGCTCTGCATCTGAAGGCAGGTTGTCTTTTGAAGTTGATTCGGGAATGGCTTCCGAACTTGTTTGAGAAACCGTACTTGAAACGGAGAATACGGGCGCAACAACGTGACGACCGGTATTCTGACATCCTGACAATAGGGAGGCAGAGAAAAAAAGAGACGTTAGGATAAAAGAGATTTTTTGAAGTGAAAGCATGTTTCGTTACCGTCCGATTTCATGAAATTAAATTCACATACAGAACTGTTCGGATCTATAAAAAATATGATTTTGAGCAGATCAAAAGTTTATAATATTATTATAAAATAACCCTTTTATGAAGTCAACGAGGGAAGCAATATTTTATCAAAATTGTAATTTCTGTTATTGTTTTGTAACCCAAATGCTGTTTGGTGAATGAAATGCGAAAAAATGAATCATACTAGAAAAAAGGCAGATAGAAAAAGCCTGTATTAAGAAAGGATGAATGGATATGGAATTAAAAGGCAGCAGAACAGAAGCCAATCTAATGGCGGCAATCGCGGGAGAAAGTCAGGCCAGAAACAAATATATTTACTATGCCGAGCAGGCACGGAAAGACGGATTTGAGCAAATAGCCGACATTTTTGAGGAAACAGCGTTAAACGAGCAGACCCATGCTTATCTTTGGACACTTCACATTCGGGGAGGCGCTTTGCCGAAAACAGAAGATGCTTTAAAAGATGCGGCGGGCGGAGAGCATTATGAATGGTCCGAGATGTATAAATCCTTTGCAGAGGAAGCAAAGCAAGAGGGGTTTACCGATATCGCATTTCAATTTGAAAAAGTAGCTGCCATTGAACGTACCCATGAAGAACGTTTTAACAAATTAACTCAGAATATCGCGGAGCAGAAAGTGTTTAAAAAGGATCAGCCGCAAAAATGGATTTGCCGTTTCTGCGGAAATGTTCATGAGGGGCAGGAAGCTCCCGGGATTTGTCCGGTATGCAAAAAGCCGCAGGCTTATTTTGAGGTGAAAGCAGAAAACTATTAAAGAAATCTCGTCCGGCATGCAGTGCAATATCACGGTAAAAGAAAAGAGAACGATTTTTATGCAAAACAACCGAGTACAGCGGTTTCCTGTCCTCGGTTGTTATTTATTTGACGAAATATGAAAAAAATTAAATTACACATTGACTATTAGAAAATAAAAATTTATAATATATATTAATAGGCGTTAGCCAAATATAAAAGATAGACTTATATGGGAGGAAACTTTTTATGAGCAGAGTTTACAACTTCAGTGCAGGACCATCTATGCTGCCGGAATCCGTTTTGAAAAAAGCCGCAGGAGAAATGCTGGAATATGAGAGCACCGGACAATCCGTTATGGAAATGTCACACCGTTCCAAAGCGTATGAGGCAATTATTACCGGATGCGAGGCGCTTTTGCGTGAAGTGATGTCAATTCCCGACAATTACAAAGTATTGTTTTTACAGGGCGGTGCATCCTCTCAGTTTGCCATGATTCCTTTAAACCTGATGAATAAATCTGGAAAAGCAGATTATGTCATTACCGGTCAGTGGGCGAAAAAATCCTATCAGGAGGGCTCCAGATACGGAGAATGCAAAGCGGTTGCTTCTTCTGCGGATAAGACCTTTACATATATTCCGGAACTTGACAGCAGCACATTTACAAAGGATGCTGACTATTTCCATATCTGCCAAAACAATACCATCTATGGTACCCGTTATGTAGAATTGCCGCAGACCGGAGACGTTCCGTTGGTTGTTGACTGCAGTTCCTGCATCTTATCCGAGCCGATCGATGTCACCAAATACGGCATGATCTACGCCGGTGCGCAGAAGAACATGGGACCTGCCGGTTTGACCGTGGTGATCATCCGTGAGGATTTGATCGGTCATGCACAGGACATTACGCCGACCATGTTTAACTATCAGACACATGCGGATAACGGCTCGATGTTTAATACTCCGCCGACCTATGCAATTTACATCTGCAAGCTGGTGCTGGAGTGGCTGAAAAACGATATCGGCGGTTTGGAAAACATGAAGAAGATCAACGAAGAAAAAGCAGCACTGCTGTATGATTTCTTGGATTCTTCCGAAATGTTTAAAGGAACGGTTGAGAAAAAATACCGTTCTTTGATGAACATTCCGTTTGTTACCGGCGATGATGAACTCGATAAGCAGTTTGTGAAAGAGGCTGCCGACGCCGGATTTGTCAACCTGAAAGGTCACCGCAGTGTGGGCGGTATGCGTGCTTCTATTTACAATGCGATGCCGGTGGAAGGCGTCAAGAAGCTGGTTGAGTTTATGAAAAAGTTTGAGGCGGAAAATAAGTAATGTCTACGGAACAAATCAAAAATTTGATTTGTTCGAACGGCTATTCGCCGTATAGACATTTCTTGATGCGAACACAGATTTCGATTTCAGAATGAAATCGAAATACAAAGTGCAAGGTTTTCTCAAAAAGCAATCAAAAACCTTGCACTTTGCTCATTCAAAAACAACGGCAAAATGCTTTGCTATCGTTGTTTTTGAATTGTTCAGTAAGCATTAAATAATCAATTGTTGGAAAGGGTTTGACAGTTATGTTTCATATTAAAACGCTGAATAAAATTTCTCCGGTTGGATTGGATCACTTTGACCGTTCCAAATATATGTGGGGAGACGAGATCGAAAATCCGGACGCTATTTTGGTTCGTTCCGCTTCGATGCATGATATGGAGATGCCGAAAAGCTTGGCGGCAATCGCCAGAGCCGGAGCAGGCGTTAATAATATTCCGATCGACAAGTGCGCAGAGGAAGGTATTGTTGTTTTCAATACCCCCGGTGCAAATGCGAACGCGGTAAAAGAACTGGTATTGCTCGGTATGTTGATTTCTTCCCGAAAAGTCGTTCCTGCCTTGGAATGGGTAAAAACCTTGCAGGGACAGGGCGCTGAGGTCGGCAAGTTGGTGGAAAAAGGAAAAGGTCAGTTCGCCGGTCCGGAAATTGCGGGAAAAACGTTAGGTGTTATCGGTTTGGGCGCGATCGGTGTGAAGGTGGCGAACGCTGCGACACATCTCGGCATGAAGGTATACGGTTATGACCCTTATATTTCGGTAGACGGCGCTTGGGAGCTTTCCCGTTCAGTATATCATGCCAAAGCTTTGAAAGAAATTTTTGAGGTCTGCGATTATATTACCATTCATGTTCCCTGCAACGGAGATACCAAAGGGATGATCAATTCCGAATCGATCGCTACCATGAAGAGCGGTGTTCGGATCTTGAACTTTGCCCGCGGAGAGCTGGTTGTCAGCGAAGATATATTGGCGGCATTGGCAAGCGGTAAAGTGGCTGCTTATGTAACGGATTTCCCGTCGGACGATTTGATCGGTCAAAACGGCGTAATTGCGATCCCGCATCTTGGTGCGTCCACTCCGGAATCAGAGGATAATTGTGCGAAAATGGCAGTGCTGGAAGTCATTGATTACTTGGAAAACGGAAACATCAAAAACTCGGTCAATATGCCGGCAGTAGAAATGCCGCGGAGCGGCAAGGCGAGAGCTTGCATTATTCATAAAAATATTCCGGCAATGGTTTCTCAGATCGCTACGGTATTCTCTCAGAACGGCTTGAATATTGAGAATATGCAGGATAAGTCCAGAAAAGAAATGGCATATACTTTGCTGGATGTGGCTGAAAGCGTAGACAGCAAAATTGTTGATCAGTTGATGGCCATTGACGGCGTAATTAAAGTCAGAATCGTGTAATACGGTTTCTGAAATAACATTTACAAGGCGGGAAATCCCCGCCTTGTTCAGACTGTCGAAAAACTATAAATTTTAAAATTGTCACGCAGGCGGACATGTGCCGCCGCAGTGACACCTTGAAAGAAAAACAGCGGTGAGCAACGGCATAGCCGTTTGCGGAGCTAGTTTTCGTTGAAAAGGGGGTATCGGGGGAAAAACGCAGAACAAGGATTTGCCGTAGTGATTGCGTTTGTCCTTCGAGAGCGTTGTCGACTTTGTCGACACGCTCCACAAGGCGGGAAATCCCCGCCTTGTTTTTTTATTCATAAAATGTTTGGTATTTCCTCATTGATGTATGAAAAAATGTTTTTTATAATATCAATGAAACAACGACGTAGCTGAATGGTAAATACGATTTTCACCTAAGGGGGATCAGGCGGCATGCTTGAATTAAAAAACATCAAAAAGACCTATCATGTCGGAGATATTGAGACAAAGGCACTGGACGGAATATCGGTCGCTTTTCGGGAAAAGGAGTTTGTAGCCATCTTAGGTACCAGCGGCTCCGGAAAAACCACTTGTTTGAATATTATCGGCGGCTTGGATCGATATGATTCTGGCGAAATGAGCATTAAGGGGAAGAAAACTTCTGATTTTAAGGACAAAGATTGGGATGCGTACCGCAATAACTCGGTCGGCTTCGTGTTTCAGAGCTATAATTTAATCATGCACTTGAGCATAGTCGCCAACGTGGAATTGGGGATGACCCTCAGCGGTGTGTCAACAGAGGAAAAGCATCGGCGCGCGCTGGAGGTTTTGGAGCAGGTAGGTCTGAAGGATCATCTGCATAAAAAGCCCAACCAGCTTTCGGGCGGTCAGATGCAGCGGGTGGCGATCGCACGTGCTTTGGCCAATAATCCCGAAATTCTTTTGTGTGACGAACCGACCGGCGCGCTGGATACTGCTACCAGCATTCAAATCATGGAGTTGATCAAAGAGGTCGCTAAAGACCGTCTGGTGATTATGGTAACACACAACCCCGATCTGGCAGAAAAATATGCCGATCGTATCATCCGATTCCAGGATGGAAAGATCATCTCGGACGATCATCCGCATCAGGAACGCCCGAAACCGGATGCTTTTTCGCTGAAGAAAACCAGTATGAGCTTCTGGACCGCATTGAAGCTTTCCTTTAATAACATCCGCACCAAAAAAGGAAGGACTTTTTTGACTTCCTTCGCATCTAGCATCGGCATTATCGGTATAGCAGTGATTCTCAGCTTGTCCACCGGATTCCAGACGCAAATTGATGAATTTCAAAGCAATGCGATGGCGGAATTTCCGATTGTGATTTCTAAATCCGCCATGGAAGTGGATATGGAATCCATGAAAACCATGCAGGAAAACATGAAGGATCACATGCTTGGCACAGCCGAGTATGCTGATTCTGACGAGGTATATTTATATGACCCCTCCGAGAACACTTTGATGCATACCAACGTGTTTACCGATGATTTCATCACTTATTTAAACAACGTTGATCCTGAAATATGTTCCGGCATCGGATACACTTATATTGTTTCGATGAATATGTTGCGTGACATAGACGGCAACATCACGCCGGTATCGCTTCAAGCTTCCGGCTCTTTCGGCGGTAAAATGGGCAATATGAGCGACGGAATGAGCAATATCGGACTTTCCTCTTATCCGAAACAGTTGGATGCGGATGAAAACGGTTATTTGCCTAAAAATTATGATTTGCTTGCCGGTGAGTATCCACAGAGTGCTACCGATTTGGTATTGGTGATTGATTCCAAAAACCGTATCGATTACAATATCTTGAAAAATCTGGGTTTTGACACCGAAGATAAGGAGTCGATTGTTTTTTCGGATATCGTCGGTACGGAGCTGAAAATCATCGCAAATGATGATTATTACGTGAAAACGCAGATGGGCTCTTTTCTGCCGAATACCGATTATGAGAAAATGTTTCAGTCTGACAACAATATCACCGTCAAAATCAGCGGTATTGTTCGGCAAAAGCAGGATGTAAAGATCGGCATTTTAGGAAACGGTATCGCTTACAGTGATGAATTGGCTCAGATGGTCATTGATACGGCAAAGGACTCTGAAATTGTAAAAGCGCAGAAAGAGTCTGACAAAAATGTGATTCAGATGAATACCATGACCGAAGAAGAAAAAGAACAGTTTATTTCCTATTTGGGCGGAGATACGACTCCCTATATGATCATGATGTATCCGAAAGATTTTGAAACAAAGGAGGCCATCCTGTCTTATCTGGATTCGTATAACAAGGGGAAAGCAAACGAGGATCAGATCGTTTATACCGATTTGGCGGGTACCATGTCCAATATGACCAGCGGTATTATGGATGGTATTACCATTGTGCTGATTGCATTTGCCGGCATTTCGTTGGTTGTCAGCCTGATCATGATTTGTATTATTACTTATACATCGGTGCTGGAGCGCACCAAGGAAATCGGTATCCTGCGTGCATTGGGCGCCAGAAAGAAAGATATTACTCGTGTTTTTGACGCGGAAACCTGTATCTTAGGCGTGTTTTCCGGTGTGCTCGGCGTCGTCATCTCATGGCTGCTGACTTTTCCGATCAACGCAATCTTATATCAGATGACCGAACTTTCGGGCGTTGCGCATTTGCAGCTTATTCATGCGGTGATCTTGGTTGCAATCAGTACAGTGCTGACGGTGATCGGCGGCCATATTCCGGCAAAGATGGCGTCCAGAAAGGATGCGGTCGAAGCTCTGCGCAGCGAGTAATTTCGTCGTAACAATCCATAACAGAGTGTAATCGGCTATTGTATAGCCGGTTATGCTCTATTATTTTGCGTATGTTATTGAAAAGGAAGGCAAAAAGGGATATAATAGGATGTGCAGATGGATGAATCACTTGTGCGTGAACAATAAAAACAGAGGAATGTTTAACGATCGTGAAGAAACAGACAAAACTTACTTTTTTTAAGGGATTTCAAGATGGATTGCCGATTTTGCTGGGGTATTTATCGGTGGCTTTTGCGTTTGGTATGTTGGGGTCGGAACGAGGATTGCCGATCTGGGCGCCGACTGTCATATCGATGACTAGCTTTACCGGTACCGGTCAGTTCGTGGGTGTTACGCTTTTCAGCTCGGGAATTGCTTTAACGGAAATTACGCTGACGATTTTAATTATCAATATTCGATATATGTTAATGTCACTCTCTCTTTCTCAAAAACTGGAGGAGAAGATGACGTTGTGGCAGAGACTTATTGTGGCGTTTGGCAATACCGATGAAATCTATGCGGTGTCGATGCAGCAAAACGGCTTCTTAAATTTTCGGTATATGGTCGGATTGATCCTTGCTTCTTATACCGGGTGGGTTGGCGGAACGATTATTGGTTCGGTTGCTAGCTCGGTTCTGCCAAGGGCAATTATCAGCGCGTTGGGAATTGCGATATACGCGATGTTTGCGGCGATTATCATACCGCCTGCAAAAAAATCCAGACCGATTATCATCGTGATAGCGATCGCCATCGTGTTAAGCTGCATTTTTCGGTATACGCCCGGATTGAATCAGGTCTCCAGCGGATGGGTGGTTATTATCTGCGGTGTGTCTGCGGCACTGTTCGGCGCACTGCGATATCCTACGCTCAAACCGGCCTATACCGATGATACCGATAACGGAACCCAGGGTCATGATCCGGAATCGGAAAATACTATTCACACGGGGGGTTCGGCACAATGAGTACCACAAAATTATTGCTTTTTATTTTGCTGACCGCATTGGTGTCGTATCTCCCCAGAATGATCCCGTTGGCAATATTTCGCAAAAGAATCCAGAACAAATACATACAGTCTTTTTTAAGTTATATGCCTTATGCAGTGCTGGGCGCAATGACTTTTCCGGAAATTCTGTATTCTACCAACAGTATGATATCGGCGATTGCGGGCTTGGCAGTGGCGTTATTACTGTCCTATAAAGAATTGGGACTGTTGCCGACGGCATTGGGCGCGACAGGCACGGTGTTTGTCGTTGAGCAGCTTTTAGGCTGGGTAGCAAAGTAATGGTTGAAAAGGATAGGTGATTATCATGGCAGATTTGCTGCAAGGAGAAAAACAGTTCCATTTGCAGGTGACTCCCGAACAGATCGGGAAATATGTAATATTGCCGGGTGATCCGGGAAGGGTGCCGCGCATTGCCGCTTACTTGGATCATGCGGAACAGATTGCGTCGAACAGGGAATATACTACTTTTACCGGGACGCTTCACGGAGAAAAGGTAAGCGTCGTATCGACCGGAATCGGCGGTCCGTCCGCTGCGATTGCGGTGGAAGAACTGATCAAATGCGGCGCGCATACGTTTATCCGTATTGGAACAAGCGGCGGAATTGACCTGAAAGTAGTGGGTGGAGATCTGCTGGTTGCTTCTGCTGCGGTACGCGGTGACGGTACCAGCAAGGAATATTTACCGCCGGATTATCCTGCCGCTGCGGATTTTCAGGTGCTGAAGGCATTGGATGAGGCGGCTGCGGAACTATCCGAGGACGCAGACGGCAAGCGGTATCATGTCGGGGTCGTACAGAGCAAGGATTCCTTTTACGGTGAAACAGAGCCGGAGACGATGCCGGTGTCTGACTATTTGCTGCATCGGTGGGAAGCATATGTAAAATGCGGCTGTCTGACCTCGGAGATGGAAACGGCAACGATTTTCAGTGTCGCCATTGCCAGAGGCGTTCGTGCCGGCGCGGTCTTGACGGCATTGTGGAATGTGGAGCGCTCCAATGCCGGACTGAGCGATCCGATTTGCCATGACAGCACCCGAGCGATTCAATGTGCAGTGAACGCAATCGGAAAATTGATTCTTCGCGATCGATTCCATTAACAGCTCCGCAGCCGAAAGAATAACAGATCGTGTTTTTCTTTCGGCTGCTTTTTGCATATTTTATCGGATTTGGGGTAAATTAATGCTTACTGAGCAATTGATCAACAACGATATCATACTAAAATCTAATGAAACACTTTCATTTTTTTCGGTCTGAATTGCGTCAGCAAGCCTTATCCTCCTTGCTGGGCGTTAGCCCGGCGGTGTCGTCTGCCTTTTCTGACACAATTCATCCTCGGAAATTGATGAAAGCTTTCGATTAGATTTTAGTATCAACGCATTTGGCCGTTGTTTATGAATGGGAAATCTGTGTTCGCATCAAGAAATGTTTGAACCAAGAAAAATACGAAATTTCTCATGTCCTTAGTTTATATGCAATAGCTGTTTAAACCAATCAAATATTTGATTGGTTCAGTAAATATAAAATTATAAGTATTGTTTGCTTTTTGGGCAACAAGCGTG
Organism: Clostridiales bacterium; assembly: GCA_029007575.1. Lineage (GTDB taxonomy): Bacteria > Bacillota > Clostridia > Oscillospirales > Ruminococcaceae > HGM13222. Next base: position 14,589 of record JAQXIB010000117.1, read on the forward strand.
AATATTTGAGGAATTATGACAAAAAAACATAATTTTTCATTTTTTGAAAAAAAAGTGTTGACATTTGTTTCCTGTCTTGATATAATAATAAAGCGCTCTGAAAAAGAGATAAAAAAATCTTCTTTCGAGCGTATTGATATGCGTGAGAGCCACTAGCTCAGTTGGCAGAGCATTTGACTTTTAATCAAAGGGTCCGGAGTTCGAATCTCCGGTGGCTCACCATTATGAATCCCGTCGGGCAATAGTCCGGCGGGATTTTTTACTCTATCATAAAAAGGCTCTATAATAGCAGTTGGTAGGACTAATACTAATCTCTGATTGAAAGCTTTCGTCACTTTCCGAGGATGAATTGTGTCAGAAAAGGCAGACGACACCGCCGGGCTAACGCCCAGTAAAGAGGATAAGGCTTGCTGACGCAATTCAGACCGAAAAAAATGAAAGTGTTTCATTAGATTTTAGTATAAATAGAGCTTTCAAGAAATAATAAAAAAAGCAGAGCATATTTGGTAAGAATCCGTTAGCATGGAAATGATGAGTCACCATGAACGGAGGACAAAATATGCTCTATACTCATTTTACAGAAGAATTACTCGGATTGCAAGGGGTAAAATCACACATATCGAAAACAACGAAAAAAGTATCGTGATTTATGCAGAGCCTGAATGGGAACCGCACAAGGTACTGTTTTGCTACAATCCCTTGTTTTTGGCTGATTCACTATTTTCGAATGAAACACACCGTCTAATTGTCGTTGTTTCCTTTGCAAACGGCATAAATTCACCTGTGGATGCGTTATAATTGTTAACGGCGCTTACAAATGCTTCAAGAGCAATGGACCATTCGTCATCATGCTTGGAAATATATTTGCCGGTAGTATCTGAGGCGCATTTCAGAATAAAAAATTCATACTATAAGATTAATTCTTCTAAATCGGTTTCTTTGTTGCGGGCTTGCATGATATAATAATCTTCATTGCTCATTGGTACAGCTCCTATATATTATTGATAGCATACCCAGTGATTGCATGTGAACGCGCACCTCAAAATCTTTCGACTATTTCAGATATTTTTTCAAATACATGCCGGTAAAGGATTCCGGACATGCTGCAATCTGTTCGGGAGTACCGGTGGCCACGATCTGACCGCCATTGTCACCGCCGTTCGGCCCTAAATCGATGATATAATCTGCGGTTTTGATAACATCCAAATTATGCTCAATCACCAGCACGGTATTGGAATTGTCTACTAATTGTTGCAGTACCTCGATCAACTTATGCACATCCGCCGTATGCAGACCGGTTGTGGGCTCGTCCAGAATATAAATGGTTTTCCCGGTGGGACGTTTAGCCAATTCGGTCGCCAGCTTGACACGTTGTGCCTCACCGCCGGATAATGTTGTGGCAGGCTGCCCGATTTTGATATATCCCAGTCCGACATCATACAATGTCTTCAACTTACGATGAATTTTGGGAACGTTTTCAAAGAACATCATTCCTTCTTCCACAGTCATTTCCAATACGTCGTGGATCGTTTTTCCTTTGTATTTTACTTCCAGCGTTTCCCGGTTGTATCTTTGCCCCTTGCAGACTTCGCAGGAAACAAAAATATCCGGCAAAAAGTGCATTTCTATCTTCAGAATGCCATCACCCTGACATGCTTCGCATCGACCGCCTTTTACATTAAAGGAAAAGCGTCCGGAATTATACCCTCGTATTTTGGCGTCCTGCGTGGAGGCGTATAGCTCTCTGATGTCGCCGAACACACCGGTATAGGTGGCAGGATTGGAACGGGGCGTGCGGCCGATCGGGGACTGGTCGATATCAATTACTTTATCCAGATGTTCTAATCCTTCCATTTGCGTGAAATCACCGGGCTTGATACGGGCGCGATTGAGCTTTCCGGCAAGATTTTTGTAGATGATCTCATTGACCAAAGAAGATTTTCCGGAGCCGGATACGCCGGTGACACAGGTGAAAGTTCCCAGCGGGATCGATACATTGATATTTTTCAGATTGTTTTCCGTCGCGCCAATGACCTTTAAAAAGTTTCCGTTTCCTTTTCTTCTGACAGAAGGTACCTCGATTTTTTTGACACCGTTCAAATATTGTCCGGTAATCGAATCGGGGCAGTTCATGATATCATTGACGTCGCCGGTGCAGATGACTTTCCCGCCATGCACGCCTGCTCCCGGTCCGATATCTACGATGTAATCGGCGGCACGCATGGTATCCTCGTCGTGTTCTACGACAATGACGGTGTTACCGATATCACGTAAACGCTTGAGCGTCGCGATCAGCTTATCATTGTCTCGCTGATGCAATCCGATGCTCGGCTCGTCCAAAATATACAACACGCCGACTAAAGAGGAGCCGATTTGGGTCGCCAATCGAATGCGTTGGCTTTCGCCGCCCGAAAGGGTGCCGGAGGAACGAAGCAGCGTTAAATACTCCAGCCCGACACTTTGCAAAAATCCGAGACGCTCCGTAATTTCTTTTAAAATACGGTCGGCTATCATGGCATCACGTTCGGACAGCTCCAGGTTGCGGATAAAATCAAGTGCTTTTGTCACTGACATCTTGCAAAAATCAATAATGTTGATGCCGCCTACCGTCACAGACAAAGAGATTTTTTTCAACCGGTCGCCGTGACAGTCAGGACAGTTGATATTACTCATGCACTGTGCGATTTCATCCCGCATAAATTCGCTGTTTGTTTCTTTATACCGGCGTTCCAGATTGTTGATGATTCCCTCAAAGTCAGTATTATAAGTACCGCTTCCATACTCGTTTTGGCGGTACATTTTTATTTTTTCTCCTTTGGTGCCGTATAAAATAACATCAACCGCTTCTTTGGGCAGGTCTTTGATGGGGGTATCCAAAGAAAAATGATAATGCTTGGACAAGCCGACAAAATACATATTGGCAATGGTGCTTTCGTCTCCGAAAGTCCAGCCGCTTGCTTTGATGGCGCCTTGTCTGATGGATAAATCTTTATTGGGAATCACCATATCGGGATCGACTTTTAAAAAAGTACCTAGTCCGGTACAGGTTTCACATGCGCCGTAGGGATTGTTAAAAGAGAACATCCGGGGCGTTAATTCTTCAATACTGATGCCGTGCTCTGGGCAAGCGTAATTTTGTGAGAATAAAATTTCTTCGCCGCCAATCACGTCGATAATTGCCAGTCCGCCCGAGAGCGATACCGCTGTTTCCAGGCTGTCTGTTAAGCGTGACCGGATTTCCTCTTTCAGTACCAGACGGTCGACCACAATTTCGATACTGTGCTTTTTATTTTTTTCCAGGGAAATACTTTCGGACAGATCATAAATATTTCCGTCCACACGTACCCGAACAAATCCGCTTTTTTTCGCGGATTCCAGCTCTTTGATATGTTCACCCTTGCGCTGTCTGACGACCGGCGCCAAGATTTGCATTCTTGTGCCGGATTCCAGTGTAAATATTTTATCCACGATTTGATCAATGGTTTGCTGCTTGATCTCTCTCCCGCAGACAGGACAGTGCGGAATACCGATTCGCGCATAGAGAAGCCGCAGATAATCATAAATTTCGGTGACGGTACCGACGGTGGATCTGGGATTTTTTGAGGTCGTTTTTTGATCAATGGAGATGGCGGGGGAGAGTCCCTCAATGGAGTCTACATCCGGCTTTTCCTTCTGCCCTAAGAATTGTCTGGCGTAAGAGGATAAACTTTCCACATAGCGTCGCTGACCGTCCGCATAAATGGTATCAAATGCCAGAGAGGATTTTCCGGAACCGGACAATCCGGTAAAGACGACCAGTTGATCGCGGGGAATTTCAAGATCAACATTTTTTAAATTGTGTTCGCGAGCCCCTTTTATAATAATCTTATCTTTTTGCAAAATTGAAGTCCTCCAAAAACATTTGTTCGTTCTAATAATATATGTCGGAATCGATCCGACATATATTATTATACGATATTCTTTTCAAAAATCAATAGCGGTGTTTATTTTTTAGCGAATGATTTTATAATATTTTAGTTTTGCTGTAACGCTTCCAACAGCAATTCTTTCATTTTAGCAGGATTGCCTTGACCTTTGGAAGCTTTCATGCATTGACCAACCAAAAAGCCGAGCGCGTTGGTTTTGCCGGCATGATAGTCGTCAATAGACTTTTGATTGTTTTTGATCACTTCATCCACAATGGCATTGAGCGCAGAAGAATCGGAAATCTGAGCCAGATTTTTCTCCTTGATAATATCGTCAATGTTTTTATCTTCCTTGACGATGATTTCAAAAACGGTCTTTCCGGAAGTGGTGGAAATTTTTCCGCTTTCAATGCATTCCAGCAAATAAGAGAGGTTTTCGGCACGGAGATTGGTTTGCGCAATTGTCTTGCCGGTTTCGTTCATGTAACGGGTGATATCTCCTAAAATCCAGTTGGCAACCGATTTCGAGGATACCTTGCCGATTTTCATCACCGCCTCAAACAGCTCTGATTTTTCGACGCTTTCTACGATCAGCAGCGCATCGGTATAAGAAAGGGAATAATCTTTCATATACCTTGCTGTTTTCTTGTTCGGCAGCTCCGGAATCTGTTCTTTTAACGCGGAAACATAATCGTCTTCCAACACGATGGTCAGCAGATCAGGCTCCGGGAAATAACGATAATCCTGCGCATCCTCTTTAGAACGGAGCGGGAAGTTTTCTCCTTTTGCGTCGTCCCAACGTCTGGTTTCCTGTAAAATAGTGCCGCCTTGCTCCAGCACTGCGATCTGACGAGCCGCTTCGTAGTCGATGGCGCGCATTGCTCCGCTGAAGGTGTTGACGTTTTTCATTTCACAGCGGGTGCCGAATTCGGAAGCGCCTTTTTTGCGGACCGAAACGTTGACATCGCAGCGGATCGATCCTTCCTGCATCTTACAGTCGGAAATATCCAAATATTGCAGGACGGATTTGATGGTTTCCAGATACGCCTTGGCTTCCACCGAGCTTCTGAGGTCAGGCTCGGATACAATTTCAATCAGCGGCACGCCGCAGCGATTGAAATCGACCAAGGAGCCGGCAAAGCTTTCGTCATGCAGTAATTTTCCGGCATCCTCCTCAATGTGGATACGCATGATACCGATACGTTTGGTGTTGCCTTCTTCGTCGATAATTGCATCAATCGCCCCGTGCTCACACAGCGGAATATCAAACTGAGAGATCTGGTAGGCCTTGGGCAGATCGGGATAAAAATAGTTCTTCCGGTCGGTTTTGCAGATCGGATTGATGGTACAGCCGGTAGCATAACCCATACGAACCGCATA
>JAQXIB010000118.1 GCA_029007575.1 Clostridiales bacterium
CGAACTATACAATTCGGCTTGGCGTTCTAACTTCTTATCCGGTTTGATGCAGCCCGTCATGGGCTTTATCGGCAATCTGGGATATGTCATCGTCTGTGTATTGGGCGGATTCCTGACCGTCAAAGGCATGATCACCGTCGGTAACATTCAGGCGTTTGTCCAATATCTGCGGCAGTTCAACCAACCCATTTCCCAGATGGCAACCATCACCAACACCCTGCAATCCACCGCGGCTGCGGCAGAACGTGTATTCGGCTTTTTAGAGCAAGAGGAGGAAAAGGAAACCGGTTCTGCTTTTCCGGAGCAGGTACGGGGCGATGTTTCCTTTGAGCACGTAAAGTTCGGCTACAAACAAGACAAGATCATTATCCATGATTTCTCCGCTCAGGTCAAAGAGGGACAGCGGGTAGCGATTGTCGGCCCAACCGGCGCAGGCAAAACCACCATTGTCAAGCTGCTGATGCGATTCTATGAAACCAATGCGGGCAAAATCACAGTGGACGGGATCGACATCAAGGATTATCTGCGGGAGGGGCTGCGCTCCGAAATCGGTATGGTGTTACAGGACACTTGGCTGTTTAACGGCACGATTATGGACAACATCCGTTACGGCAAGCTGGACGCCACCGATGAGGAAGTTTATGCGGCGGCCAAAACCGCCTGTGCCGACCACTTTATTAAAACGCTGCCCGGCGGCTACCAATTTGTGATCAACGAGGAGGCCGGCAACATCTCGCAAGGGCAGAAGCAATTGTTGACCATCGCGCGCGCGGTACTCGCTAATCCGGCATTGCTGATTCTCGACGAGGCAACCAGTTCGGTCGACACCCGTACCGAGCTGCTGATCCAAAAAGCCATGGAGCGCTTGATGCGCAACCGTACCAGCTTCATTATCGCACACCGTTTGTCAACGATTCGAGATGCTGACCTGATTCTTGTCATGAAGGACGGCGATATCATCGAACAAGGCAAGCATCAAGAATTACTTGCCAAAGACGGATTCTATGCGGCGCTCTACAACAGCCAGTTTGACAACGCAGACGCAAGCTGAAAACAGAGCATTATATAACAAAATCGCTAAGGAATAAATATCCGCCGTCGTTTACACAAAAGAAGTCCGGCAGACTGAAAAAACAGTCGACCGGACTTCCTCTTTTTTATGCTGTTTTGCGATAGCCTTTTATACTAAAATCTGATTAAAAGTGTTTCATTAGATTTTAGTATTAGTATTAATACATCAAATAAGAATAAGCATTCAACAGTGACAGGCATACGCTGATGATCAGGAAAACCACCACGCCCGGCGCCTGAAAAAAGGTGATGCATTTTTCCTTTAAGGTAAGCAGACTGCCGGTCGGCCGATCCCGAAATGCCGCGGGATTTTGCGACGCTTCCTTTACCAGCTTTACCATCCCGATGATTCCTAGCGTCATCAGCAATCCCGACAACAGCATGATTCCCGTCAGCACCCCAAACTGCCCCAGCAATTCCTCCGGAGTGAGCGAGCGGATCGCCGAGAAATTCCCTGCCTCGAACTCTTGCATCATATTCTCCAAATCAACATCAAGAAAACTCAGCAGAATCGCCTGCGCATTGGAAATCCCGTTAATGATCATATGCAGCACGATGGTCGGCCAGACAGAACGGTATTTTGCCGCAACAAAGCCGGCGTAAATTCCCATCATCGCCGCGAAAAACACCTGCTCAAAGCTGGTGTGCATAAATCCGAACAAAATACCGGTGGCAATCGCCGTAAAGCGAAATCCGTAGCCGCGCAATGTGCCGACCAGCCCGCACCGAACCAGCAGTTCCTCAAAAAACGGCGCCAGAATCGTTACTCCCAGCGTAAACACCATGATACTGGCAATATCCGGCGAAACGCTGACATCCGGGGATTGCATCGGAATCCCTATCAGACCCAGCAGATAATTGATCGAGCTATAGAAAATATTTCCGGTTACCGAGGCGGTATAGACCACGCCGACTCCCATCAGCACCCATTTCCAAAATTCCTTGCCCGACATATTCGGAAAACTCAGATATTCGCTGACCTGAGTATTCGACTGGCGGTTGGCATACCACAACAGCAGCGGCACCGCCACAACATAAAACAACAAGTTTAAGACCAGGTTTTGTACTGCCTCCCAAAGCGTCGCGTCCTCCTGCAATTTCCGGATCGACTGGGGAAGAAAATCCGCCGTGTTCAAAAAGCCGAATCCCAATGATATCAAATACATAAATCCCAGAAGAACGATCAGCATCACACCACATCGATTCGCCAGTTTTTTGAGCTGTTGTTTCTCATTTTCTTTCGGCCAGTTGTACTGTCCTATATTACTCCATTGCATGTACATTCCATCCACGTCCTTCCGGCTTTTCCTCTTTTGTCGGTTTTTCCCGACTATCCAAATAACGACATTTGACTGGATTTCGGCAGATTTTCAAACGTTCCCGCCGCTTCCAAGGTCTCGATCACTGATTTTGATACTCCCGAGCGGGACTGCACTTCATCCACCGAAATATAGCTGCCCTGCTCGCCCGCTTCCTGCAAGCTCCTTGCCGCCGCTTCACCCAACCCCTTGAGCGAGGTGAAAGGCAGTCTGATCTTGCCGTCTTCTATCTTATATTTTACCGCATCCGACCGGTACAAGTCAACCGGCAAAAATTCCAGTCCCCGCTGAAGCATTTCATTAATAATCAACAGCGTTCCATACATATCCTCTTCCTTGACCGAACGCTTCTCGATGGCTTTCAGCTCATCCAGCCGCATCCGGACCGCCGCTTTTCCTTTTACCGCGCTCTCCGCATCGAAATCGCCGCCCCGCACCGTAAAATATGCCGCGTAAAACGCAAGCGGCTGATACACTTTATACCATCCCAATCGGATCGCCGCGATGACATAAGCCGCCGCATGCGCCTTCGGGAACATATACTTGATCTTCAGACAGCTTTCGATATACCATTCCGGCACGCCGCAGGCGCGCATTGCCTCTTTATGCTCATTGGTCAGCAGCTTCGGCGCCTTTCCTTTTCGGGTGATTTCCATGATCTTAAACGCCATATTAGGATCCAGTCCCTTATAGATCAGATAAGTCATGATGCTGTCACGGGTACCGATTACCTCACTGATGGTACAGGTCTTGTTCTTGATCAGCTCCTGCGCGTTGCCGAGCCAAACATCGGTACCGTGGGACAGTCCCGATATCTGCAACAGGTCGGAAAAATGCTTGGGTTGGGATTCCACCAGCATGCCCCGTACAAAGCTGGTACCCATTTCCGGCAGTCCGAAGGTACCGGTCTGGCTGTCGATCTGCTCCGGCGTGACGCCCAGCGCCTCGGTCGAGGTAAACAGGCTCATCACCTTTTGGTCGCTCATCGACACGTCCATTACCTTGATGCCGGTCAGGTCCTCCAGATGTTTATACAGCGTCGGCACATCGTGTCCCAGCTCATCCAGCTTCAGGATGGTATCATGCAACGAATGGAAGTCAAAGTGCGTCGTGATAATATCCGAATTCGGATCATCCGCCGGATGCTGTACCGGCGTAAAGTCATACACCTCATATTCGGAGGGCACAACAACCATGCCGCCGGGATGCTGTCCGGTCGTCCGCTTCACGCCGGTACAGCCCTCTGCCAGCCGCAGTTCCTCCGCTTTATGCACCACTTTGCCCCGTTCCTCCAGATAGTGCAGTGCAAAACCGTACGCCGTCTTTTCCGCCACGCTCGAGATCGTTCCCGCTTTAAACACGTGATCCTTACCGAACAGTTCCTCGGTATACCGATGGGCGCTTGCCTGATATTCTCCCGAAAAGTTCAGGTCGATATCGGGCGCTTTATCGCCGTTAAAGCCCAAGAAGGTCTCGAATGGGATATCATGCCCGTCCCGATTGAGAAAGGTCCCGCAACGCGGACATTTTTTCTCGGGCAGGTCAAAGCCGGAGCCTACCGAGCCATCGGTAATAAATTCGCTGTATTTGCAATTCGGAC
>JAQXIB010000119.1 GCA_029007575.1 Clostridiales bacterium
GAAGGACAAACGCAATCGCTGCGGTAAAACCTTGCTCTTTATTCTGCCAAACAAACAATCGCTTTTTCCATGCGGTGATCCTTAATCTCGGTCACCTTGATATGAAGGGAGTATGCATCCAGTTCAATTTGACTGCCGTCATCGGGAATGGAGCCGTAAGTACCGAAAACAAATCCGCCAAAGGTATCATAATCATCCACCGGCAGCGCAACGCCCAACTTTTCTGCCGCCTCATCCAACGGAATACTGCCCCTCAGTTTCCATGTCTTAGAATCCAACTGTTCCCATTCTGGCTCAGCCGCTTCGCCCTGAATATCGTCCTCCAAATCTCCCACAATCTGTTCCAACAAATCGTTCATGGTCACAATTCCAACCATCCCGCCGTATTCATCCAAAACAATCGCAAAGTAATTGTGCGTTTTCTTCATCTGCTTAAACAAAACATCGGCGCGAACCGAGCGTGGGATAAAATATGCCGGTTTGACCGCCTGCTTCAACACGTTTTCCCGGGTTTTATCAGTCAGCCTGAAATAATCCTTCACGTTCAAAACACCAATGACATCATCCACCGATTCATTGCAAACAGGATAGCGGGTGTGCCGGCTTTGATGAATGGTTTTTTCCCATTCCTCAATGGTTTCATCCATCCACAGCAACGAAATATCGGTACGATGCGTTCCGAATTCACCCACGGTCAGATCGTCGAATTCAAACACATTTTGAATCATTTCTTTTTCTTCCGAATCAATGACTCCCTTTTGATTTCCTACATCGACCATCATCCGGATTTCTTCCTCGCTGACTTGATCCTCCTCCGCGTTGGGATCAATCCCGCACAGCCGCAGAATCCCGTTCGTAGAGGCGGTCAACGCCCAGACAATCGGCGCGAACAGCTTAGAGATAAAGGATATCATAGCCGACATTCCGAGCGCTAACGCCTCCGCTTTTTTCATTGCAATCCGTTTGGGTACAAGCTCGCCGAACACAAGGGTAAAATAGGATAAAATCAACGTAATCAAGATAACCGAAACGGTGTTTAAAGTGCTTTCCGGCACCGGCACGCCGAGGCTGAGCAGCCACTTTACCAACCGGTCTGCAAAGTTATCGGCTGCGAACGCGCTTCCCAGAAAGCCCGACAGAGTAATTGCCACCTGTATCGTTGCCAAAAAGCGTGCCGGCTGACTGGTCAGCCGCGCCAGTCTGATGGCACGTTTATCTCCGTCCTCCGCCATTTTCGCCAGCTTATTATCATTCATTGAAATAACCGCGATCTCCGCACAGGCAAAAACTGCGTTTAACGCGATCAATACGATCTGTAAAATAATCTGTAATACAATTGAGTCTCCCAAAATTGTTCCTCCTGATGAAGTAATTTGATTTACGGCAATGCCGAAATCATAAAACAGTTCCCGTCCTCATTTTCTATCGAATCATTCTCATAAAACGCAAAAAGACACGCCCACATCCCCATTCGGTATGTGAGTATGCCCCATATATGAAATCTCTGTTTATTTCGCATCGTCGACAGTTCCCGTCATAACTGCCATCTTCGTCCATGGAATCGGACACGCTCCTTTTGTGATTGAAATTATTTCAAACTATAGCATAGAATCCGATGATTGTCAATATTCCTGTTTTGCCCGCCCGAAACTCTGACCGAATCTTTACCGTTTTTCCGGTACAAATAAACTGCTCAAACGCGGAATGCTGCTGACAGCCGTTTCCCGTCCGAGCAGTTATTTTTTAAAACTGCCGCTTAAAAATTCTTTACCATTTCAATATGCGGGGTATGTTCATCATAGTATCCCGCTCCATGCGCGGAATATCCCAGCTTTTCATAAAAGCCCTGCGCCTGCAATTGCGCCGAAAGCTTGACCCGATCGCCGCCCAACGCGCGAATCTGCTGTTCCAACTCCCGTATCACAACGCTGCCGACATGATGCTTCCGATATGCTTTTCTGACTGCCACCCTGCCGATGACATAAATGCCGTCCTCATTTAAAAAAGTTCGTCCGGTCGCGATCGGCTCATCATAATTATACAACACAACGTGATACGCGTCCTTGTCATGCTCGTCAAATTCATTGACGAAGCCCTGTTCTTTAATAAAGACCTCCTGCCGGATCAAGATCGCGCCCTCCAACCCGGTCAGTCCTTTTTGTATTTCACAGCGTAAATTCAGCGGCAAGACTGCCTCCGCCTCCTGTTCGTTGTTTTCCATGCAAAGCCCGCTGAATAAAAATAAAGCGAGCAAACCCGTCTGATGCCACAGCAGCGTGACATCGGTAATGCCGTGTACACCAACGGCAACCACGACCGCAAACAAAAACAAATACAAGTTTTTATTTGCTGATTTTACAATATTCTTAAAATGAACGGCATAGCGTCTGATCACAAAAGCCGCAATAGCGGCCGTTCCGAGCAAGCCGTAATTTAACAGCACATCCAGTATGATGTTATGGGCATGAGGCTGCACATAAGAAGGTTTAAGTTCATTTGCGCTGACCAGGAAATAAGACAGCGTACCCTTGCCGAACAAGGGGTTTTCAAGGAAGCCGTAAAACGAGCTGCTCCAGATGTGCATCCGCTTGGACATCGTCCTGTCCACAAAGGACATCCGCGGCATGATTTCGGGGACACAGATCACCAATACAACCGCCAAAACTCCCATGACCGCGCAAAAGCCGAGAAACTTATACTGTTTGGTGACAAACAGCAGTGCAAATACCGACGCGCCGATGGCCGCCCACGCCGAAAAGCTATCCGCAATATACAGCGCAAAAAAGTTGATCCCAATGACCGAGAAATACGAAAGCTTTTGCTTGATTTGATCAGTGTTCAGCATTTTATAAATGCAGATCAACGTCACCAACTCGATGATCGCTCCGTAATAATTCGGATTGAAAAACACCGACATGGCACGGTAATCTACCCCCTTCATAGTGAAAAGAGAGATCAGCTTCTGCCCAAAACAGATGATTGCCGCCGGCACACTCATGATGACCGCCAGATCCATACAGTTTTCAAAAAGCTGTTTGTGCATCACCTGAGAAATCCAAACGCCGACCAATACGACCGCGATCAAACCAAGCCCCGCGACAAAGCCCAGCAAATGCTGATGGATGATCGGAGCGAAAAACACCGGAATACAAAACAGTCCGAACCATTTCAGCCCCTCCGCGTGAAGAAGCTGATTACGAAATCTTTTTTTGGATACGATATATATAAGTGCCGACAGGATCACCGCTCCGGTCAGCACATATGGCAAAAAGACGCTGAACATCAGAATATAACAAACCTTTTCCTCCGGCGACGCCGACCGAAAAATCGCTGTTTTCTGCTTTACAAAGTCCATAGCGAACGCTTCCACCATCCTCTCTTTCTTTTCCGTAATATCTTTTTATGGTATTGTTCCTATTCATTACTATCTTGAATAGTTGCGATTTTATGACATTTATTATTATACACACCTTTTTCCGAAAAAGGGTTACATTTTGTTTACAGATCTCTGTCAATATTTGTCGGTTTCATTACAAAACAATGACAGCGGCACGCAGGTATCGCCTTTTGATTAACAGTATAGCACAGCCGGCAAAAGATTGTCAAACGAGCCTGCGGAGTTCGAGTAAATACTGTACGATGTCGCAAAAAGGGAGCTGTAGTTGACTTTTCAAACTTTTTCATGATATAATCATCTAAAATATACTGTAAGGACGGAAACATTTTGATGCGCTTATTAGTGATTATTCCCGCTTATAATGAGCAGCAAAGCATACTGAAAACAGTAAACAATTTAACATCTACCGTTTTGCCGGACGATCTTGAACTTGATTATTTAGTGATTAACGACGGATCGACAGACAACACCTTGTCTATCCTTTCTGAAAATAAATTAAAATATGTCAATCTGCCGATGAATCTGGGGATCGGCGGCGCAATGCAAACCGGATATTTATATGCCCGCCAGAACGGGTACGATATTGCCGTTCAGCTCGACGGCGACGGCCAACACAATCCCGAATATATCGAAAAACTTGTCCGACCACTGATAGACGGTCAAACAGATATGACAATCGGCTCCCGCTTTATCGAAAAAGAGGGCTTTCAGTCCACTGAAATGAGAAAGCTCGGCATTAAGTTTTTGAGCGCTTCCATAAAACTTTTTTCCGGCGTCAGAATCACCGATGTGACCAGTGGCTTTCGCGCATGCAACAAACATTTGATCCGATTTTTTTCGGAACACTATGCAGAAGATTATCCGGAACCCGAAGCGATCATTTCAGTCATGAAAAACGGGTATCGTATTCAGGAAGTACCGGTTATGATGAATGAACGGCAGGGCGGCACTTCTTCTATTTCCGGCTTCAAGGCCGTGTATTATATGATAAAAGTCGAACTGGCGCTTGTGATTCAGGCTTTACGTAAAAAGGAGAAAAAAACATCATGACTGCTGCACTTCAAATACTGTTGCTGATTCTGGTTCTGGCATCGGAGGGGGCGATTATCCTTCTGTTGAAAAAAGGAACGCTCACTCTAAAATATGCCCTGGTGTGGCTGTTGCTGGGATTAGTATTGCTGATTATGGTGATCTTTCCCGATTTGTTTATCAGTCTTTCCCGAATTTTAGGATTTGAGGTTACTTCGAATTTCGTATTTCTTGTTGAAGGTGTTTTTGTCCTTGTGATACTCGTTTCACTGACCGTGATCGTCTCCAAGCATGCCGCAAAGCTGACACGGCTCATTCAAACCATCGGCATTTTGGACAAGCGTGTCCGTGAACTGGAAGAAATTTTAAAGGAAAAAGAGGAGCGGTCGGATGAACGACAAAATCCGTAATTTTTATAGGACATTCAAAAAATCATATATGATTTTTTTTGCTGCTTTGTTTCTTGCCGCGTTTGCCGTACTCTTCCTGAGAAACACCATCCCCTCGCCTGACAGGGCACATTCCGTTTTTAAATATGTTCTGGCGGTATACTTTTTTCTGGGAACGGCGGCGGTCGTTTTTACTGTAAAGAAAACTCAAAAACTGCATATTATTTTTTTAGTCCTCACCGCTGTATTGGGACTTGCCTATTTTGTCGCCGTACCGCTGGGACAGGTCCCTGATGAATCACTGCATTACTGCCGGATATTTGAAATATCCGAAGGATGCCTTTTTACGCCGGTTGTTGACGGTCAGGCGGGAAATGATCTTCCGAAATTCATCATCGACAGATGCGGTAGCTACGGCGATATTATTGAGCTGTTTCAAACGGCGCGCCTGGATGATGCAAGCAGAGAGTTCCTTGTTTTTCCGACCTCCGCGCTTTATATGCCGCTTGTCTATATCCCACAGGCGATCGGAACTTTCCTGTTCCGGCTTTTCACGGACAATGCCGCGGTGGTTCTGTATGGCGCCAGACTGTTTAACTTTTTAGCCGGCACCGCAATTTTTTATTACGCAATCAAGCTGATTCCGTATGGCAAGCTCGCCATCGTTACCATAGCATTGCTGCCCATGGTCATGCATCAATCCGTTTCTGCGTCAGCCGATGTTTTGACCAATGCGCTTTCTGTTTTTTCGGTGGCTTATGCGCTGTATCTGGCAGAGAACGACTCCGCTTTAAAAAAGCGTCAGCTTGCTCTGTTGGCGTCGGCATTGCTGCTCCTTTCCATGTGCAAAATAGTTTATTTTCTTTTCACCTTACTTGTAATCATTCTGTCAAACCGCCGATTCAGTTCAAAAAAGTCTGCGATCGCCTATAAAATTTGCGTTCCGACGGCGGCAGTCTTGTTGAATGCCGCTTGGTTTCTCTATACCTCCAGATATTTCTTTGCCACCAACGAAGGCGTCAATATTACCGAGCAGATCAAATTTGTTCTGACCCATCCTTTACAATATGTCAATGTGCTGGTCAGAACGATTTCAGCCTCCGCCCAAAGGTATTTGGAAACGATGACGGGATGCGAATTGGGCTGGCTGGACGTGCCCTGCAATTATTTGGGTTTCGGTCTGGCATTCTTGATACTGGTAACGGTATTGCTGGGATATTCCCAAAACCGGTATTCCGATCAAACAAAAATAACGATGTTCTTCATTTTTACCGGAACTATCCTGCTGATTTTTTCGGCACTGTATGCACAATGGACGCCGGTGGGCAACGATGTGGTAAAGGGAGTGCAGGGCAGATATTTTATTCCGCTTTTGCTGCCTCTTGCCTGCTTTATCCCTCAAACCGCACCGAACCGAGGCGACGATGCCGTATTTCGCTATGAAAGCAGCGGCAGGTATATGATTTACTTGTTGATGCTGTTTTGCAACTATATTACCATTGTAAATATCTTTGCGCATTTCTTGAAGTGAGGAGAAAAATATGCTGTATCTGTTATCCGTAATATACATTCTTCTGTCTGCATCGGGACTGGTTCTTTTTAAACTGGGCAGTCAAAAAGGCATGGAAATAGGAATATCCGCCGGGGTTTTCCATTTTAAAATAGGGATCGTTTCCTTGTTGGGAATGGTTTGCT
Organism: Clostridiales bacterium; assembly: GCA_029007575.1. Classification (GTDB taxonomy): domain Bacteria; phylum Bacillota; class Clostridia; order Oscillospirales; family Ruminococcaceae; genus HGM13222. Next base: position 6,511 of record JAQXIB010000119.1, read on the forward strand.
ACATTATGAGCTTTGTGCTGTATTTGATTCTGGTTTCAAAGTTTGATCTAAATAAAATTTACCCGATTACAACGGGATGTATCTTTGTTTGCGTAATGCTCGGCTCCTTTTTGGTCTTAAAGGAGAATATCGGTATCGTACAGATCATCGGCAGCGCTGCGATTTTGATCGGTGTTGTTCTTTTGGCACTTAAGCAGTGAATAGAGCAAGTCAAGAAGCGAGGTGACGGCTATGCCATCACCTCGTTTGAGCGTGTCGACAAAGTCGACAACGCTCTGGGAAAGGGGACGCGTCTCACATCAGTGAGACGACCCCTCCATCCCAACCGTACCCCACAACCCGCGGTGCGACGCGGGTTGTCGAGGTCGAAACCGATGCACATGTCCTCGGTTTCTCCATTTAAAGGGGCTGTAATTTATAGTCTTTTCAAAATCTGAAGCGAGGTGACGGCGATGCCATCACCTCGCTTCTCGGTTGGCCGTTGTACCGGCTTTGCCCTTGCCGACGCGGTGAAAAACTTGACAAAGCGCGTTTTTAACGATAAAATGAATTGTTAAGACTTTATCCCATAAAATAAGTATCTGCACGATTATTTGAAAAAATTCGCTGCCATCCGCAGTGACAATGCAGATGCTGTTTCAGTGTTATACAAGCCAGTGAAGGACCGGTTTTCCACCGACAGCAGGTTCTTTGGTGGAAAACATCGATACAGAGAAAGGTGGTTGCAGGCAGGAACGCTTTCAAGCGTGACGCCGGATAATATGCCAAAGAAAACAACAGGCTACGATAATCAAAGCATTTCTTCCTTAAAAGGCGCGGAACGGGTCCGAAAACGCCCCTCAGTCATTTTTGGCTCGGACGGTCTGGAGGGCTGCGAGCATTCTGTGTTCGAAATCCTCTCAAACTCGATTGATGAGGCAAGAGAGGGCTTCGGAAAAAGAATCATCGTCACACGCTTCCTCGACAAATCCATCGAGATTCAGGATTTCGGCCGCGGCATTCCGGTCGATTACAACGAAAAAGAACAGCGCTACAACTGGGAGCTGGTTTTCTGCGAGCTTTACGCCGGCGGAAAATACAACAATAATGAGGGCGAAAACTATGAATACTCCCTCGGCTTGAACGGACTCGGCTCTTGCGCGACCCAGTATTCCTCCGAATACATGGATGTAACGGTATACCGGGACGGATTCGCTTATTCGCTCCATTTTGAAAAAGGAGAAAATATCGGCGGCTTAAAAAAGGAGCCGACCAAACGGAAAGAAACCGGCAGCATCCAGCGTTGGAAACCCGACTTAGAGGTGTTCACCGACATCGATATCCCGGCGTAATTTTTCGAGGATACCCTCAAAAAGCAGGCAGTGGTCAACAGCGGATTGGTCTTTGAATTCCGCAACCAGACCGAAAACGGCTTT
>JAQXIB010000120.1 GCA_029007575.1 Clostridiales bacterium
TGATGATGAGCTTCCATTTGCCGAAGCGGAAAACATCTCCTTTGGCTTCAGCTATGATTGGCAGATCAAGGTGATCGGCGAAGAAGAACCCTATCTTTTTTATTTTGAAGCAGGCAGAGAATATACACTAAAATTGGAAAATACACTGGGCGTGTACGCAGATATTTTACGGGAAACACAAAATTGCGTGTTGGCTTTAAATGAAGTGTACCGTCAAGTTAAAATGGTCGTCGGGGCTTCGGCTGACAACAACCGCGACTATGCGATAGATAAGCAGCTTCCGCAGTGCATGGAAACATTGCGGGAACAGTATAATACCCTGCAATCGCTTGCGGCCGAAACCGAACAGGTGTCCGGCGAAAAAGGAAACGGTTACGGAGCGTATCAGCGTTTGTTTGTTCAAATCGAAGATTTTCTGGAGGATCCGGACAAGTTGCCAAAGCAATTGGACTTCTTTTCTAATAATATCAGCAGTCTTGCGGATTATACGCTGAGTGCTTCCGAACAGCCGTTGCTGTTGGATTATATCATGGTTGCGACGCCGGAGCAGGAGATTCCCAGAGTGCAGGACAGCTTTTGGCAGAAATTGGTGTTCGAGTGTCGATCGTTTCTTGCATCTTTTGTGACTGACTATAATATGGTTGGAGATGCATCTGAAACAAACAGCAGTCTGGATTTATGGTTGTCCTCCGGACGGGATCAGGCTGAAGTGGTAAAGCAATTGATTGATAACGGATTTACCAAAGAATACGGTACAACGGTGAACGTTCGGCTGGTCACTGCGGATATGATATTGCCGGCGGCAGCTGCCGGGCGCGGACCGGATGTGGCAGTAGCACAGGAAAAGGCATTGCCGGTAAGGTATGGTTTACGCAATGCGCTGCTTGATTTAGCGCAGTTTCCAGATGTGGATGAGGTTTTAAAACGCTTTCACAGCAGTGCTTATGCTCCTTTTTTTGTGGAGGATAAGCTATATGCGCTGCCAGATACGCAAAACTTTTTGATGATGTATGTGAGAACCGATATTCTGGCGGACCTCGGCATGAAGATTCCCAATACATGGCAGGATTTGTATCACTGTCTGTATACGCTTCAGCAGCACAATTTGGGTATCGGCTTTCCGAACATCGATTTTACGTCGGTGAGTGACAATAATATTGAAATGTTTTATCTGCTGTTATTCCAACACGGCGGTACGTTGTTTACCGAAGATCTTTCCCGTACGAGACTGGATGAAGCAGAGGCGGTTTCCGCTTTTACCGAATGGTCGGAGCTTTACACCAAATATAAGGTCACACAGCAGATGAATCATCTGACTCGTTTTCGTACCGGAGAAGCACCGATCGTTCTTTTTAACATGAGCTTTTATAATACGCTTTCTCTTTATGCGCCGGAGATCAAAGGGCTGTGGAAATTATGTGCCGTTCCGGGAACATTGCGGGAGGACGGAACCATCGACCGGAGCATCGGCAGCACGCCGACCGGTGCGGTTGCGTTCGCCACGACCAAATCTCCGGAAGAATGCTGGAAATTTTTGAAATGGTGGACTTCGGCTGAAACGCAGACCGGGTATGCTTCCGGAATGGAGAATGCGCTCGGAGCAAGCGGGCGGGTGTTGACGGCAAACCTTGAGGCGTTTGACAATCTTGCATGGCCGGTGGATGACAGAAAAACGATTGCCGAACAGAGATCCTATATTCGTGACATTCCCGAAATCGCAGGCAGCTATGTGTTTGACCGTTATCTTTGTACGGCAGTGAGATATACCATTGAAAAGAATGCGGATCCGCGGGAAATCCTGCTGGAGTGGAATAAGAAAATCAATGTGGAAAACCAAATACGCCGTAAAGAATTCGGATTAGAATAGGAGGGCTCATATGAAACGGCAACAAGGCAAAGAGCCTTTATTAAAGCAAATGATTCGTTATCGGCAGCATTATGTCATGCTGATCCCGTTCTTTCTGATTTTCACGGTGTTTACCGTTTGGCCGGTCATCATGTCGGTTATACTCAGCTTTACCAATTACAATGTTTTTGAAACGCCGAAGTTTGTCGGTTGGGATAATTATGTCAATCTGTTGGTAAACGACGATGTTTTTGTTACGGCGTTTCGCAATACAATCGTTTTCGCGATTTTTACCGGACCGGTCAGCTTTTTCATTTCCATGTTTCTTGCATGGATCATCAATGAACTGCCGAAAGGCATTCGTGAGCTGATGACGTTGGTGTTTTATGCACCGTCTATTTCGGGGAATGCTTTTGCCGTCTGGCTACTGATCTTTGATGGAGATATCTACGGCTATTTAAACAGCTTTCTGCTCCGTTTGGGATTTATTTCGGAACCGATCATTTGGCTGAAGGATACCCGGTATATGATGGCGGTAGTCATCATCGTACAACTGTGGGTCAGCCTCGGCACTTCGTTTTTAACGATGCGTGCCGGTTTCAGCACCGTTGACCGCAGTATTGTGGAAGCAGGCTTGGTAGACGGCATCAAAAACCGGTTTCAGGAGCTTTGGCACATAACACTGCCGGCCATGACGCCTCATTTGATCTTGTCGGTTATTTTGTCCATTACCGGCGCTTTTGGTGCGGAAGCGGTGATTACAGCGATGACCGGCTTTCCAAGTACGGGCTATGCGACCCACACGATTATGCATCATCTTCGTGATTACGGCTTTATTCGTTTTCAACGCGGCTATGCCTGTGCGATCGCCGTGATTTTGTTCTTGTTATGTATTATCGTCAATCGATTGGCACAGATTTTGGTGAAACGAATCGGCAAATAGTCAGCAGCGTTGTTGATCTGCCATTGATTGATTCGTTTGAATCAAAAGAAAGGAATGGTCATCATTATGTTACATCACGGCAGGACAGGAAAATATGCAAACCGTTCAAAAGCAGTGACCTGTTTGATCGTTATCTTGTTGGCTGTTTTCGGACTTTTCAGCGTACTGCCTCTGGTTATGACCGTCAGTCAGGCATTTAAACCGACCAGTGAGCTGTATTTATATCCTCCGCGTTTTTTGGTTCAGAACCCGACGCTCGGAAATTTTAAAATGCTGTTTGATTTAATGAACAGTTCATGGGTGCCATTTACGCGATATGCCTTTAATACTGTTTTGATTTCGGTCTGCGGCACGATTTTGAATATCGTGGTTTGTTCTATGGCAGCTTTTCCTCTTGCCAAAAGCAAAGCACCGTTTATGGGGACGTTATTCGGACTGGTGACTGCTGCACTGATGTTTACCCCACTGGTCGGCGACATTGTGAATTATCTTACGATGTCGGCGCTTGGTTGGATCGACAGTTATCTCGCACTGATCATACCGGCAGCTGCCACCAGTCTGGGCTTGTTTTTGATGCGGCAGTTTATGGTACAGATACCCGAGGATTTGCTCAACGCCGCGCGCATTGACGGCACCAGCGAATACGGGCTCTTATTTCGTATCGTGGTGCCTAACGTAAAGCCGGCTTGGTTGACGTTGGCTATTTTCTCCTTTCAGTCGCTTTGGAGCGTCTCCAGTTCGCCTTATATTTACCGGGAAGAGCTGAAGACGCTGCCCTATGCGCTGAGTCAGGTCGTTGCCGGCGGAATCGCACGTGCAGGCGCGGGCGCTGCAGTGGGAGTAGTGATCATGGTAGTGCCGATTCTGTTTTTTATTCTTTCTCAGTCTCAGATTATGGAAACCATGACGGCATCCGGTATAAAATAAGCCGGACGGAATTTTGATAAAAGGTGGTGACGCGGGCATGGCATGCTTCTGTCGACTTATCCGGTTCTTTGACAAAAGCAGCATGTTCCCTTGTATGAAAAAATATGGCAGGCGTCTGGCTGGGATTTTATGTGCGGCAGGATGCACGATTGCAATGGCGGCAGTGTCGACCGTATCGGCATATGTACCTTACCGCTCTTTCCACTATATTTCCTATCAGGGCGAAGATCGTCGTGTAGAATGTCCCGCCCCGTTTTTAATCGACAAGGTGGTCGAACTCGGCTTCTCCTCTCCGGGGGATCTTTGTGTCGGCGAAGACGGGAAATTATACTTAGCCGACACCGGCAATTCCCGCATTCTGGTGCTGAGCGAGGACGGAGCTTTGTTGGAAGAAATCAATCGCTATACGGCGGACGGAAAAGAACAGAGCTTTCAGAAGCCGGAGGGCGTTTTTGTCGACAAAAACGGATACTTATATATTGCTGACACCGAAAACAATCAGGTCGTGCAGCTGGATGCACATCGGCAGTTTGTAAAACGGATTACGGTGGAAGCAAGTGATATGTTTGGGGAAGGATATGTCTTTTATCCGCGTAAAATAGCGGCCGACAGTGCAGGCAGGCTGTTCGTTGTGGCGCGGGGACAGGTCAATGGTATCATGCAGTTTACGTCGGAGGGGAATTTCTCTTCTTTTGTAGGCTCAAATCGTGTGGTGACCACACCGCTTGATATCATATGGCGCCAGTTGATGACCAAAGAGCAGCGGGAGAAAACGGTACAGTTTATTCCGTTGGAATACAGCAATCTTTATATGGATGACGGAGATTTTATCTACGCGGTCACGCAGGCGACCGACGAAACCAAAAAAGTAAAACGACTGAATCCGGGCGGCACAGATATTTTACCGGAAGCGGACAACATGACGCAGATTACCGAAGATTCTCAAATCACCTGTATCTGTGCGGATGAAGACGGGAATTTTTATTACGCTGATCAGGCGTCCGGATGTGTTTATGCTTTTCAGCCTGATGGGAGCCTGCTTTATGCTTTTGGCGGAAAAGAGGATTTGCAAGGGAATTTTAAGAGTCCTTCGGCAATCCGATATTATAAAGGCAAGCTTTATTTGCTGGACAGTCTCAGCAATACATTGACAGTATTTTCTATGACCGATTATGCGCAGAGTATACAGCAGGCGGGGCGATACTATCGTTCTGGCGATTATGATCAAAGTTTGGCGATGTATGAAAATGTACTGAAATATGATTCCGGATTTGATTTGGCGTATATTTATATGGGACGAATCTATTATCAAAAAGAAGATTATCAAACCGCAATGGCATATTTCCGAAAAGGAAATTACCGCGGCGATGATGTTGTCATCGGATACGGCAAGGCGCTGGAGCAGTATCAGGGAGAATGGATGAGGAAAAATCTGCATATTCTGCTGCCTTGCTTGGCTTTTCTGGCACTGTCGGCTGTCGGTTTGATGGCATGGCTCAGAAAACGTACCAAGAGAAAGGCGGGGAAATAAAATGGCTGACAGTATCAAATATGCCTTTTATGTTTTGTTCCACCCTTTTGACGGATTTTGGGATCTAAAGCATGAAAAACGCGGTACGGTTCGGGCGTCGATTCTTTTTCTGGGAGGTTGGTTTTTGACCAACGTCCTTTCTCAGATTGGGACCGGATTTCTTTTCAACACCGATTTTGATGTACCATTGAATATTTTTCGGGAATTTCGCAGTGTGTTTTTATTGTTCCTGTTGTTTTGCGTCGGAAATTGGTCTGTGACCACTCTGATGGATGGGAAAGGACGGTTTTCGGATATCGTGCAGGTGTTTGGATATGCGTCTTTGCCGATGACACTGCTGGGATTGCTGAATATCCTTTTGTCTCATGTTTTCAACACGACGGGACTGGTTTATTACAATATGATAACGGCGGCATCCTGGATATGGTTTGGAATATTGCTGTTCATCGGGATTATGAGCGTGCATGATTACAGCTTCATGAAGACAGTCGGTACGCTTGTTTTGACGCTGGCGGCTGCCGTAGTGATTATTTTTATTGTAATGGTGTTTTACAATATATTCAGTATCCTCCTTTCGTTTGTCCTTTCGGTGTATAAGGAGATCAGCATACGGATATGATCGGCGGATATCGGCGTAATATCAGAAAGGTATGGTTATTGTGATCAAACGTTTTTTATCTTTATCGGCTGCTTTGCTTCTGCTCGCCGGATTATTAGGCTGCGGAACGGGCACACCGCCGAATGACGGAGAACAGACTCAGCGCGGCGAGCTTGTCGAGGAAAGCGGATTGTATACTGCGGCGGAGAGTGACGCATATCGGCTGCTGGTGGACATGGATCAACTGAATATCTATGTAGAAAACAAATTGAGTGGGAAACGTTTTTCATCCAATCCCGCAGATATTGATGAAGACACGGTCGCCGGGGACGATTATAAAAACTATATGCGCACGCAGTTTGAGATTTCTTATGTCTACGGCAGAAATGTGCGTACGGCAAACAGCTACGAGGATTGTGTCGCACAAGAGCAGTATGAAATATACCGTCTGGATAACGGGGTGCGGATTGAATATACGCTCGGTGATATTTCAATGACGTGGGAAGATATTCCGGAACAGCTTTCCGCCTCTCGTACGGAAAAATTGATATTGAAAAACAACTCGCTCTCCGAAAAAGAACAGGAACTGTTTCTTGCCTGCTTTGAACAACAGGAGGATGGCAGTTATCTCAGAAAAAGCAATGTTTTCGGTTCAAAACAAACCGACTTGATTCAGATTTTTTCAGAGATCGGATATACACAGGAGGATCTCAGAGCCGACTGCAAGGAATTTGATATTCCGTATGAGGCAGAGGAAAAGGTCGGTTTTGTGATACCGGTGGAATATACCCTGGAAAACGATCGGTTTCGCGCATCGGTTATTATGGAGGATGTCCGATATCCGGCTGACAGTCCGATTTTAAACATAGAGCTGCTGCCGTTTTTCGGCGCTTATAAACAGGGAACCGACGGATACACTTTTATGCCGGACGGAAGCGGTGTGATCCTGGATTTTGCCCGCACTGACTTCACTGACATGGATCTTGCCGTTTACCATGCAGACGCCAGCATCGGAGAACCGTCCGAAAAGAACTCTGCACAACCGGTGCTCATGCCGGTGTTCGGGATGAAAGAGGAAAACAGTGCCTTTTTGGCAATCGTCGAGGAAGGGGATGCGCTGAGCACGCTCCATGCTTCTCCGGCGGGAAAAACCTGCAGTTATCATATGGCATATGCCGACTTTACGGTTTGCGCACAGGACACCATGGATTTGAGTTCGGTCACAACGGTGCCGACCGCAGTCAGCGTTTATCAGAAGAATCTGTCCAGAACACCGCTGACAGTTGCCTATTGCTTTTTGGAGGGTGCGGATGCCGATTATTCTGGCATGGCGCGCAACTATCGCACATATTTGATCGAGAAAGAGAAAATCGGTTCGCGAACGGTTTCGGAGCAGCTTCCGTTTTATCTCGAGACAATCGGCGCAATCGAGAGCAGTAAAAATTTCATGGGCATCAATTATACCGGCGTGACGCCGCTGACCACCTATCAGAATGCGCAGGAAATGGCGGAATATTTTCAACAGCAGGGAATCGAACGAGTCATTCTGCGGCTTTCTGGGTGGTATGGCTCCGGTGTTGTCCGGACGATTCCGAAAAAAGTCAAAACGATCGGTTCGCTTGGCAGCACAAAAGAATTGGAAACGCTTTTCGGTGCGTTTGATACTTATCTGGATGTCAGCTTTATATCTTTAGATACCGCAAAGGGTATTTCTCCCTCAAAGGATGCAGCCAAAATGTTGGATCAGCAGTATGTGCGCACGTTTTTATCGGAGGATGAGGAAGGATATTTGGTTTCGGTAAATCGTTTGCCGGCATTGACAAAAACAGTACTCAGACAAACCAACCGATATCGGAACGCCGGCATTTCCGTTCGGGATTTGGGAAATGCTGCTTATGCCGATTATAATAAAAATCAGGAAACCGATCGACAAAGCGGGGCGGAGCTTGCTTCGCAAAGCTTGCAGACGCTTTCGGAAAGCGGAAAACATATGATGCTCGAACAGGCGAACATGCGGAATTTCAAATACGGCAGTCATATTTTATTGGTACCAACCGGAGGAAGCAATTATCGTGCGGGCGGGCAGGATGTTCCGTTTTATCAGATGGTTATACACGGTCTTGCCGATTATGGAATCGCGCCCGTCAATCTTTCCTCTACCGGAGATCAAGACTTACTCAAAGCTGCGGAGTATGGGGCAGGGTTGGCTTATCAGCTTTCTTACACCGACCTTACCAAGTTAAACGGCGTGTTTGCACCTAAGCTGTTTTCGGTATATTATCGAAACTGGATGCAGGACGCGGTGCAAAAGCAGACCGCCTTGTCAGAAGTGCTGGACGGCTTAAACGCGATGCAGATCGTTCATCATGAATATCTGACGCCGGAGTGTACTGCGACAACTTACCAAGACGGTACAAAAATTGTGGTCAATTATTCGGATCAGTCAGTAACGGCGTCAGGGGTTCAGCTCCAACCGCGCAGCTTTCTTCGTCTGGACAATCAGGGGGGAAAACAGCAGTCATGAAAATGAAAACAAAAAAGAAGCTGATCGGGACGGCGTTTATCACGCCGTG
>JAQXIB010000121.1 GCA_029007575.1 Clostridiales bacterium
AGTGCATTTGGCTTATAATAGGTATGAAAACACCGCGTAAGTAAGAATTCGCAGCGGCTGTTGTTTGATGGGCTGAAATCATAACATCCTGACATCAAGACAGGCTTCGTGCCGTCCGAGTGAAAGGTGCTGAATGTATCGTATTGTTGTTTTCCGAAAGGAAACTTTAGGGAAGAATGGTATTTTAGATTACTGCACCTTTTTCGGGTGCAGTATTTTTTGTATGGGATGAAAAATATAGGAAAGGAACGGAAAGGCTGATGGAAACACGAATCGCAGTCATGGGAATCATTGTGGAAAACACCGATTCGGTGGAACAATTGAATCATCTTCTGCATCAAAATGGGCAATATATTATCGGCAGGATGGGATTGCCGTATCGGGATAAAAAGGTGCATATTGTCAGCATTGCCATTGATGCGCCGCAGGACGTTATTTCGGCGTTGTCCGGAAAAATCGGCAAGCTGGACGGAGTCAGTGTCAAAACCGCCTATTCGAACGTGATCACTCATGAATAGTAAATTGTTATCGCTTGTTGATAAATTACAGCAGGAGCATTCGCTTACCTGTTCCGAATATGAATATCTGATCGCGAACCGTTCCGATGAAGCGGCGCAGCTTCTTGCCGAACGCGCCGTGACTGTTCGCAGGCAGATATACGGCAATGCCGTGTATGTCAGAGGCTTAATTGAAATCAGCAATATCTGTAAAAATGACTGCCTGTATTGCGGCATCCGAAGAAGCAATGCGGCATGTGACCGTTACCGTCTGACCGAGGAGCAGATCATGGAATGCTGTGCCGAGGGGTATGGACTTGGATTTCGCACCTTTGTTTTACAGGGCGGCGAGGACGGCTATTTTACCGATGAACGGGTAGGTGATATCGTCCGAGCAATTAAAAGCAGATATCCGGATTGTGCGGTCACTCTTTCTCTCGGAGAAAAAAGCAGAGAGAGTTATCAAAAAATGTATGACGCCGGAGCCGACCGGTATCTGCTTCGGCATGAAACCGCAGATCCAAAGCACTATGCCAAGCTGCATCCGGAAGAGATGTCCTTTGACAATCGGATGCGGTGTCTGAAAGATTTAAAAGAGATCGGATTCCAGACGGGCTGTGGCTTTATGGTGGGCTCGCCCTATCAGACAGTGACATCGTTGGCGTCGGATTTAAAGTTTATCGAAACCTTTCATCCGGATATGTGCGGGATCGGGCCCTTTATTCCCCATAAAGATACGACGTTTCGGGATATGCCGGCGGGGACGATGCAGCTTACCTGCTACCTGTTGTCGATCATTCGGCTGATACAGCCGAATATCCTGCTGCCTGCTACGACGGCGCTCGGAACCATTGATCCGAAAGGACGGGAAAAGGGCATTTTATCGGGAGCAAATGTCGTCATGCCGAACTTGTCGCCGATATCGGTGCGCAAAAAATACGAGCTGTATGACGGTAAAATTTGCACCGGGGATGAAGCGGCGCAATGTAAACAATGTCTTGCGCTTCGTATGGAGTCGATCGGGTATCAGGTAGTGACTGCTCGCGGGGACATTATACGGAGTTAAAATAAACAATATAGAAATCAGACTGTCGAAAAACTATAAGTTACAACCCCTTTCAATGTCAAAACCGAGGACATGTGCATCGCGTCTTGCTGTGCAAGACGAATTGACGTTCTCGACAATCCGCGTCGCAACGCGGATTGTGGGGTGAGGTTGGGAGAGGGGAAATTCCCCTTTCCCAGAGCGTGTCGACTTTGTCGACACGCTCATAGAGATTTCACATCTGAACGGGAAGAAGAATCTGACCGAAAGAGAAAGGACGAATGAGAATGGCAATTTACAACCCAAAATCGCTGAAAGCGGAGGAGTTTATCAACGACGGAGAAATTCGCGAGACTTTAGCTTATGCGGAGCAAAACAAAAATAATATCGCCCTGATCGATGAGATACTGGAGAAAGCGCGGCCGCAGAAAACCGCAACCGGAACGGTCTGCCGCGGCTTGACGCACCGGGAAGCATCGGTTTTGCTTGCTTGTGAGATTCCCGAAAAGGTGCAGGAGATCTACCGACTGGCGGAGGAAATCAAGCTCGCATTTTATGGCAACCGCATTGTGATGTTTGCGCCGCTCTATCTTTCCAATTATTGTGTGAACGGATGTCTGTATTGCCCGTATCACTTCAAAAACAAGCATATTACACGGAAAAAGCTGACCCAGGAGGAGATCGTCAAAGAGGTTACGGCACTGCAGGATATGGGGCATAAGCGGCTTGCGATTGAGGCGGGAGAGGATCCGGTCAACAATCCGATCGAATACATTTTGGAATGTATCCATACGATTTATAGCGTCAATCATAAAAACGGGGCCATTCGCCGTGTCAACGTCAACATTGCCGCAACCACGGTGGAAAATTACCGCTTGCTGAAAGAGGCAGGCATCGGAACGTATATTTTGTTTCAGGAAACCTATCATAAAGAAAGCTATTTGCAGCTTCACCCGACCGGACCGAAGCATGACTATGATTATCATACCGAGGCAATGGACCGCGCTATGGAGGGCGGCATTGACGACGTGGGATTGGGTGTTCTGTTCGGGCTGGAGATGTATAAATATGAATTTGCCGGCTTGCTGATGCACGCGGAGCATCTGGAAGCAGTGCATGGTGTCGGCCCGCATACGATCAGCGTACCCCGTGTCAAGCATGCCGATGACATTGATCCCGATGTGTTTGACAATTCCATTCCGGATGAGATGTTTGAGAAGATCATCGCCTGCATCCGCCTAGCGGTGCCATACACCGGCATGATCATCTCGACCAGAGAGTCTCAGGAGGTCAGAGAGCGGGCGCTGAAGCTCGGCATTTCTCAGGTGAGCGGTGCGTCACGGACTTCGGTCGGCGGATACACCGAGAAAGAACGTCCGCATGACTCCGAGCAGTTTGACGTATCCGATCAGCGGACGCTGGATGAGGTGGTGCGCTGGTTGATGGAAAACGGGCATATTCCATCTTTCTGCACGGCCTGTTATCGGGAGGGCAGAACCGGCGACCGCTTTATGAGCCTTTGTAAAAGCGGGCAGATTTTGAATTGCTGCCATCCCAATGCGCTGATGACTTTGACGGAGTATCTGGTCGATTATGCTTCCGAGGAAACAAAGCGGATCGGTTTTGCGATGATCGAGCAGGAGCTTGCGAAAATACCAAAAGATAAGGTGCGGGAGATCGCACGGCAAAATATTGAGGACATTAAAAATTCCAATCGCCGCGATTTCAGATTTTAGCAAACGGCATATGCTGATTTGATATATTGATAGAAAGAAAACAGTGCGGAAAGCTATTTTTACGCACCAACGATCCGAGGATGACAGGCAAGAAAAAACAAAAAGGAAAGGTGATTTTTATGGGACTCAATGATACTGTCTCCGCGGAGAGGGTGCATATCGGATTTTTCGGCTTGCGGAATGCCGGAAAGTCGAGTGTGGTGAATGCGGTTACCGGTCAGGATTTGGCGCTTGTGTCGGAGGTCAAAGGGACGACGACCGATCCGGTGAAAAAGGCAATGGAGCTGCTGCCGCTCGGACCGGTGGTGATCGTGGATACGCCCGGTATGGACGACGAGGGCGAGATCGGACAAATGCGGGTGGAACGGGCAAAACAGGTGCTTCGGTATACCGATATTGCCGTGCTGGTGGTAGATGCCGTAAAAGGTCTCGCGCCGGCGGATGAAGAGCTGATTGCTATGTTTCGGGAGAAAGGAATCCGTTACGTCGTGGCGTATAATAAGAGCGACCTTCTTGACTCTGTTCCGCAATCGGGGTATAATACAATATATATCAGTGCAAAGAAAAATAAAAACATTCATGAGCTGAAGGAAATGCTTGCCCATCTGGTTAAGTCGGATGCCGAGGAAAAGCATCTGGTTGCCGATCTGATCGGGCAGGGAGAGATTGCGGTGCTGGTGGTGCCGATCGACTCGGCCGCTCCGAAAGGACGGCTGATTCTTCCGCAGCAGCAAACGATACGGGAAATTTTGGAATGCGGTGCGACAGCCGTTGTGACACGGGAGCATGAGCTTGCCGAAACGCTGGCATCCCTGTCGAAAAAGCCGCGGCTGGTCATCACCGATTCGCAGGCATTTGAAAAGGTTTCTGCCATTACGCCGGAGGATATCATGCTCACGTCGTTTTCTATTCTCTTTGCGCGGTATAAAGGAAATTTAACGGTTGCCGTACATGGCGCGGCACAGTTGGATCAGTTGAATGACGGAGATACGGTACTGATCTCGGAGGGATGTACCCATCATCGTCAGTGCGAGGATATCGGCACGGTTAAAATGCCTGCTTGGGTCAAAAACTATACCGGAAAGAATATTCGGTTTGCGTTTACCTCAGGCATGGAATTCCCGGAGGATCTTTCTGAATATGCACTGGTGATCCACTGCGGCGGTTGTATGCTCAATGAAAGAGAGATGCAGTTTCGGCTGAAGCATGCCGCGCAGCAAAACGTACCGATTACCAATTACGGCATTGCTATCGCACAGATGCACGGAATCCTGCGGAGAAGTCTTGCACCGTTTCCGGACGCGCTGAAAGAACTGAACGGGCATTGATCTTTTTACAGTTGTGTGGACAGCAAACGTTAAACTTACGAAAGCAAAATGTGATCGGAAAAGAAAAGAGGAATTTGCAATGGATGTTACAAAAGAAATACGGTATGTTGGCGTAAACGACCATGATATCGATCTGTTTGAAGGTCAGTATCAAGTGGAAAACGGTATGGCTTATAATTCTTATATTATCATCGATGATAAAATTGCCGTTTTTGATACAGTAGATGCGCGGTTTACAGAGCAATGGTTGGGTAACATCGAGGCGGCGTTGGGATCACGCACACCGGATTATCTGATCGTACAGCATATGGAGCCGGATCATTCTGCGAATATTGTCAACTTTATCCATAAGTATCCCGATGTGAAAGTGGTTGCCTCCGCGAAAGCATTTGCGATAATGAAACAGTTCTTTGACACGGATTTTGCCGCCTATCAAATGGTCGTGGGCGAAGGGGATACGCTGTCGCTCGGCAAGCATACGCTGACCTTTATCACTGCGCCGATGGTTCATTGGCCCGAAGTGATTGTCACTTATGACAGCTATGATAAAGTGCTTTTTTCCGCCGATGGCTTCGGCAAATTCGGCGCATTGGATGTGGAAGAAGATTGGGCTTGTGAGGCGCGCCGTTATTATATCGGTATTGTCGGAAAATACGGCGCACAGGTGCAAAGCCTGCTGAAAAAGCTGAGCGGGTTGGAAGTGCAGGCGATTTGTCCGCTGCATGGACCGGTGCTGAAGGAGAATATCGGCTATTATATCGGATTGTACGATACTTGGTCCTCTTATCGTGCAGAATCAGAGGGGGTCGTGATCGCATACACCTCGGTTTACGGCCATACGAAAAAAGCGGCAGAGCTGCTTGCGGACAAGCTGCAGGCAAAAGGCTGCCCAAAGGTCGTAGTCTATGATCTGGCACGGTGCGACATGGCGGAAGCGGTAGAGGATGCTTTCCGTTACAGTAAATTAGTGCTTGCCACGACGACCTATAACATGGGAATCTTTCCATATATGCGGGAATTTGTGGAACATCTTACAGAGCGTAATTATCAAAACCGCGTGGTAGGATTGATGGAAAACGGTTCCTGGGCGCCGGCGGCGGCTAAAATCATGAAACAGATGTTGGAAAATTCAAAAAATATTACTTTTACGGATACGGTTGTGCATATCAAATCCGCGCTGAATAAAGATTCTTCTTCCGAACTGGATGCTTTATCGGACGAGCTTTGCCGCGGCTTTTAGGTCGGTTCTGTTCGGCAGACACAACCAATTGTGATGTATCCATAGTCGTAAAACCGATGCCGGGGGGCGCTTTACAGTGGAAAAGTGTTCTTCGGCATTTGCTTTCTATCAAATCTTTACTGTTTCTTAGTTATCTTTGTGGTAAAATAAGTCACAATAGGGGGATTCTGGGATGAAACGCACGAAAAATCCGATCAAGAATATTGCATGGTCATTGTTCATACTGACTATTTCCTTTGCTCTGAGCCTGATGTTGCAGCAGATAAGCCATACACAGTTTCTTGTGCCTGTTGTGTTTATTTTGGCGGTGTTTTTGGTTTCGGTCGTTACGTGGGGATATGCTTACGGCATCCTAGCATCCTTAGTCAGCGTGCTTGCGGTAAATTATGCCTTCACATTTCCGTTTTTCAAATTTAATTTCACGATACCGGAAAATCTTTTTTCGGCTGTCGTTATGCTGATCGTTACCATTATCACCAGCGCCTTGACCACTAAAATCATACGGCAGGAACAAATAAAAGCGGAAAGTGAAAAAGAAATCATGCGGGCAAACCTGCTGCGTGCGGTGTCGCATGATTTGCGCACGCCGCTTACCACTATTTACGGCTCTTGCTCTGCCATCATCGAAAATTATGATCGGCTTTCCAAAGAGCAGCATTTAAAACTGCTCGGCGAGATGCGAGAGGATGCAGAGTGGCTGATCCAGATGGTGGAAAATTTATTATCGGTTACTCGGATCGACGGGCAGAAAATTAATGTTGTGAAAACGCCGACGGTGCTGGAAGAGCTGATTGATGCCGTTGTAGTCAAGTTTCATAAGCGATATCCGCAACAGGATATTCAGGTAGAGATTCCGGAGGATTTTATCAGCATACCGATGGATGCGATGCTGATTCAGCAGGTCATCATCAACATTCTGGAAAATGCGGTGCAGCACGCAAAAGGAATGCAGGAGCTTTCTCTGAAAGTGTTTACGCTAGGAAATCATGCCGTGTTTGAAATAGCGGATGACGGATGTGGCATTCCGCCGGAACGATTGGAGCATCTTTTTACCGGATATCTCGAAACAAAGGGCGTTTCGGCGGATCATAAAAAGCATAGTATGGGAATCGGATTGTCAGTCTGCGCGACGATTATCAAGGCGCACGGAGGAAATATCTGCGCGGAAAACCGCAAATCGGGTGGCGCTGTTTTTCGATTCTCACTGACATTGGAGGAGTCGGAGGATGAGTAATAAGTATAAGATCTTGGTTGTGGAGGACGAGCCGAAAATTCGGAGCTTCATGGGTACCATTTTGGAAACCAACGGGTATAAAGTCGTGACGGCAGACACCTGTAATCAAGGAATATTGGTGTTTTTCTCTCACTGCCCGGATCTGATTATTTTGGATCTTGGATTGCCGGATATGGACGGGTTGGAATTTATTAAAACCGCCAGAGAATCCTCGACGGTGCCGATTATCGTGCTGTCTGCGCGAACGGCAGAGGAAGATAAGGTATCTGCGCTGGATCTTGGCGCCAATGATTATATTACAAAGCCATTCGGAACAGCGGAGCTGTTGGCGAGAGTGCGTGCCGCTTTGCGTATGAATCGTTCCGGCAGCGGGCAAGGTTCGCTTCCCGGAGGAGCGTTTGCGACCGGTGAGCTGAAGATCAATTATGATCAGCGCAAGGTTTATCTGGGAGAACAGGAAATAAAATTGACGCAAACGGAATATAATATTTTAGCGTTGCTGTCTGAGCACACAGGAAAAGTGTTGACCTATGCTTCCATTATACGAACGATTTGGGGTGCAACCGATTCCGGAAGTGTGAAAAAGCTTCAGGTCAACATGGCAAATATCAGAAAAAAACTCGGTTTAAAGCCCGGTGACAATCAATATTTTTCAAACGAGCTTGGCGTAGGTTATCGAATGAATGATGTGAATGAATGAGGAAATATTATGTTGAAATCGTCAGGGAATCATTGCGGGGAGTGTTTGCTTGAAAAGGAATAGGATCATACAGGGCCTCTTATGGTTGCTGGAAGGCGTGATCGTCGGCTTTGGAGCAATCATGCCCGGGATAAGCGGAGGCGCTCTTTGTGTTGCTTTCGGAATGTACAAGCCGTTGATCAGCATATTGTCCGCTCCGAAAACCGGGATAAAACAGTACTGGAAGATGCTGGGTGTGTTTCTTTTGGGCGGAGTGATCGGCTTTATCGGCTTGTCGGGCGTGGCGGATTGGCTCATGCTTAAGAACAGCCAAGCGGTCACCTGCGCGTTTATCGGTTTTATCATCGGAACGGTTCCGGGATTGTGGGGCGATGCCGGGAAACAAGGCAGGAAATCTTCCTCTTATGTTGCACTGATAGTGGGATTTGCGGCGATGTTGGGATTGCTTTGGCTTTTAAAAAGCCAAAGCACGATCACCTTTCAAGCGAACATATGGGGATATTTGTTCTGTGGTATCATGTGGGGGCTCAGCTTGGTGATACCGGGGTTGAGTTCTTCCACGCTGTTGTTGTTTTTCGGATTGTATCAGCCGATGCTTGACGGCATCGTCAAATTTTCACCCGGAGTTTTAATTCCGCTGGCACTTGGTGTTGTGCTATGCCTATTAACACTACCCAAGGTGGTCGATGCCGTTTACAAAAGATTTTATTCGGTGATCTCACATAGCATCTTGGGGATCGTTGCAGCTACGACGGTGATGATCATTCCGTCTTTTCATACCCAAACAGTCAATATTGTGCTTTATGTTGCATGTATCATTGGCGGTGCGGTGGCCTCTTATTTTCTCAGCAATGCCTGTGAACGCTTAAAAAGCAGATCGGAATCATGAACCGGTTTACTATGTAAGACTTTTCTGATACAATTGTTGTTGTACGGATGTTATTTTTCTTTTTTATCTATGGAGGTCGTTCAATGGATCTGTCATTTCAGTATTTTTGGGCGCAGCTCACCCAAAACCCGCTTCTGCTTTTGTCGGTGCTATTGACATTGGGTGTCATTTTTGTAAACGGTTGGACGGATGCTCCGAATGCGATCGCAACCTGCGTTGTCACTCGATGTATGTCGGCAAGAGCGGCGATTCTGATGTCGGCTGTTTTTAATTTTCTCGGTGTATTTTTAATGAGCATGATCAATGCCACAGTGGCGGAAACGATCACCAAAATGGTCGATTTCGGCACGAATTCGCATGAAGCGATTGTCGCTTTGAGTGCGGCACTTTTTGCCATTGTTGTTTGGGCGGTGCTGGCATGGTATTTCGGTATTCCGACGAGCGAAAGCCATGCGCTGATCGCGGGACTGACAGGCGGTGCGATTGCGCTTCACGGCGGATTGCAGGGGGTAAACGGATCGGAATGGATCAAAGTGGTTTATGGCCTGATCCTTTCGGTATTGTTAGGCTTTACACTCGGCTGGATCGTTTGTAAGATCGTTGTTCTTTTGTTCCGGCGTGTAGACAGAGCGAAAACCGAGAAAGGATTCCGTGCCGCGCAGATATTCGGTGCGGCATCCATGAGTTTCATGCACGGCGCGCAGGACGGCCAGAAATTCATGGGAGTCATCCTGTTGTGTATGCTTTTGATTAACGGTCAGAATACTTCTGTGACGGTAGAAATGCCGATATGGATTATGCTGTTGTGTTCGATCGTCATGGGAATCGGAACCTCTATCGGCGGAAAGAAAATTATCAAGTCGGTCGGCATGGATATGGTTAAGCTGGAAAAATACCAGGGATTTTCGGCAGATATTGCCGCCTCGATCTGTTTGCTGATCAGTTCGGTGTTCGGGATTCCCGTATCAACCACACATGCCAAAACAACCGCGATCATGGGTGTGGGGGCAGTGAAAAGGCTGTCGGCGATCAATTTTTCAGTTGCGAAGGATATGGCGCTTACCTGGATATTGACTTTCCCCGGTTGTGGATTGATCGGTTTTGTGATGGCAAAGCTTTTTATGTGGTTGTTTTGATGCTCTGTTCAAAGGGTAGAGCAGATATATCATATAATAGCGGAGCAATTTTAAGAAGGAATGGTGATCATTATGGCAAACAAAGCAGACAAATTTTATTTTGAGAATTTCATTGATGCCGCCGAATATTGCTGTAAAGCGGCAGATTATTTGGTAACGTGTTTAACGGCATATGATCCTGCACAAATCGAGAATATGCTGGAAACCATGCATGTTTTTGAGCATTCCGCCGATCAGAAAAAGCACGAGATGTCGACCGCGCTTGCCAAAGCGTTTGTGACACCGATCGATCGGGAGGATCTCGCGGAATTAAGTCAGAATATCGATGAAGTGGCGGATACGATCGAGGAGATCTTGCAGCGCTTCTATGTGAATCAGATTCAGACGGTCGCACCGGAAGCGATCCTGTTTGCGCAAAAAATTGCGGACTGCTGCATCTTGATGAAAAACATGCTGATGAAATTTGAACATTTTAAGAAATCGGATCATCTTAAAACGATGATCATTGAAATCAATCGTGCCGAGGAAGAATGCGATCGGTTTTATTTGGAAGCAGTGATCGCCGTCAGAAAGCAGTGCAGTGATGTGCTTGACATCATTTCCTGGAGGGAAATATATGACTACATGGAAAATTGCGTCGATGCCTGCGAGCATGTAGCCGATTCGGTAGGCACGATCGTGATGAAAAACACCTGATGTTATGCAGCTTGCCGTGGAAAAACGTTCTGCTTTGCAGAAAGAGCAATTGTATTTCATGCGACCATAAGAAAAAAGGGATGCCTCACTTTTTGTGTGAGACATCCCTTTGTGCGTTTGTTGGCTGTTTTATGCCTCTTCTGCAGCATTGACCGGGGCAGGTTCGTTGGATTCGATCGGCGCGTCTTGATAGGTGCGCGCGCGTTCGAATTCCTCTTCGATCTCTGCGGACGGTTTTGCCGTGCACAAGGAAACCACTACGATCACAATACAGGATACTAAGAACGCCGGCAAAAGCTCGTAGATGCCGAATATACCGCCTAATGGTTTGAGTACCAGCTTCCAGAAGAACACCATTGCGCCGCCGGAGATCATGCCTGCAATGGCGCCTGCACGGTTGGTGCGTTTCCAGAACAGCGAAAACAGGATGATCGGCCCGAATGTTGCACCAAAGCCCGCCCAGGCAAAGGATACGACCTCAAAGATTATACTGTTTTCGTCCCACGCGATGATGATGCCGATCAAAGCGACAATCAGCAATACGATACGGGATACCCGCATAACTTGCTTGTCCGAAGCATCTTTTTTGACGATGCCTTCGTAGATGTTTTTCGAAACAGCGGATGCGGCGATCAACAGATAAGAGTCGGAGGAGCTGATGGTAGCCGCAAGAATACCCGCCATAATGATACCGGCAACGACCGGGTGGAATAACAATTGAGAAAGCTGCGCGAAGATGTTTTCCGAAGCGCTTTGTGTTGCAAGAGCAGCGTCAAACGGGAAAATTGTTCTGCCCATGATGCCGATGGCGACAGCGGCGGCAAGCGAAATAGCACACCATACCGTAGCAATGCGGCGGGAGCGTTTCAGCTCAGAGCCTTTGCGGATCGCCATAAAGCGCAGCAGTACCTGCGGCACGCCGAAGTATCCGAGTCCCCAGGACAAGGTGGAGAGAATGGTGAGCCAGCCGTAACTGCCTGCCTGTCCGAATTGTGCGACCCCGTTAACGGTCTGCTGTACCCCGTTTGCGTCTACCGTCGGCGATGCAATAGAAGTCAGTGATAAAAAGCCGGGAATGTTTTTGGCGTTGTCGATAACGGCGCCGATTCCGCCGGCATGGCTGACGCCGAAGATCAGCACACCGACCAAAGCAAGGATCATGACGATTGCTTGCATAAAATCAGATGCGCTTTCCGCAAGGAATCCGCCTAAAATGGTGTAAATCAATACAAAAGCGGCTCCGACTAGCATCATTGCGTGGTAGGGCAAATCAAACAATCCCGCAAACAGCTTTCCGCAGGTTACGAAACAGCTTGCGGCGTATACCGTAAAGAAAATCAAGATAAAGATTGCAGATACGCCCAGAATGATTTTTTTCTTTTCGTGAAAACGATTGCTCAGAAAATCCGGCACCGTGATCGAGTCGCCCGACACAATTGAGTAACTGCGCAGGCGTCTGGATACCAGCAGCCAGTTGATATAGGTCCCGAGCGCCAGACCAATCGCGGTCCATGCGGCGTCTGCCAGACCGCACCAATAAGCCACACCGGGCAGTCCCATCAGCAGCCAGCCGCTCATGTCAGAAGCTTCTGCACTCATTGCTGCCACCCAAGGCCCTAACGAGCGTCCGCCCAGGAAATAGTTTTCGGTGCTTGCCTGAGAACGCTTTGCGAAAAATACACCGATTAAGATAACGACCAACATGTAGCCGGCCATTGCAATAAGAATGTCTAGTTTTTCTACCATACCGTACCTCTCCGATTTGTGTTATTTTTTACCAGTATATCAGATTTTATGGTAAAAGTAAATAATGTCTACTGAACAAATCAAAAATTTGATTTGTTCGAACGGCTTTCGCCGTACAAACCAAGAAAAATCCGAAATTTCGGATTTTTCTTGGTTCAGACATTCTTTATTTAATGGTAAATATAACTATTAAGTTAGAGTAAGGTGGCTAGTATTTCATAGTCAAACAAATTTTTCATTCCGATAAAAAGTAAAAAAATGAATCTGTTTGTAAAAAAATGCAACTGGAATAAAAATTAGGACTGACTTATAATAGAATTATAAAAAGTGCATAAAACATAGCCAAAGAAAAATTGTTATTAAGGCAATTTGAAAAGGAGAGGTTTTGCTATGAAAAGAAGCTGTTGCTGGATAGGAAAGCAAGCGTTGGGTATTTTGTTACTGCTGGCGACTTTGTGGCTGCAAGGATGTGGTAATGATTCGGCAGTATCACAGGAAAATGATTTCAAGCTGCAATCGGAAGAGACTGCTGCCTCGCAGAATGGTCAGATTGACATCGAAAGTAGCAAAACGGTTCAAAGCAGCTTAGAACAGGTGTCCGACATGGATAAAACAAGTAGCAAGGCAAATATTAAAACAAATAGCAGGACAACATCCTCTAGACAGCAGACACTTTCTTCTGTGGGATCAAAACTTACCGTAACATCCTCCGAAGCCTCTGCGCAGAATCATAAAAAATCAATGGAAATCCTCTTTATCGGAGATTCCAATGTCGAAGTTGGAAACATTACCACTCCGATAAAGGACAAACTGGATGCGGAATACGGTTATACCGGAAGCGGATATACCTCCTTAAATGAGGATTTTTTTACTCCCAAGAGAAACGGCGTTAGGGTAGTTAACGACATTCATTGGATGAAATATGACATGGTGACCTATCAAAAGCGTTTGTCACCACCTTTTGATGCGGCACAGGGCTTGTGGGTTTCAAGCGATACCAAAGATGCTGTTACCATTGCCGATTTTCGTGGAACTTCTGTGGATATATATTATCTTGCACAGCCAAACGGAGGTAGCTTTGCAATTGAAATAGACAACAAGCAGCGAGAGATTGTAAACACTTCCGCTACTTCCAGGTGCAGTAAAAAAGTCACGATAGACGGGCTGTCTGAGCAGGAACTGCACCGTATGCGGCTAATCGTAAAGGAAGGCTCCGTTTCTTTGCAGGGCTTTGATGCGAAAAATAATGCCGTTCGTGGCGTTATACATAGCTGGGGGAATTCTTCAGCAGCGACTAAGGATTTTCTGGCAGTTGAAGAGAGCGTGATGCGCACCGGCTTGACAGAGTTGAATCCGAGTATTGTAGTGCTGATGATTGGAACGAACGATCATGTAGTGGATCGTCTGCCTGCCGAACATTTTAAAAACAATTTGATTACAATGATCAGTCGGGTGAAGCAGGCGCTACCCGAATCTAAAATTCTGGTCTGCTCTACCGTACAGACCGATACGCCGGAAGCCAAAACCTTATTAAAGGAATATGTCGCCAGAGCTTTTCCGGAGGCGGCACAAGAGACTGGCTGCGCTTATTTTGATTTAAGCAGCTTTTTCGGCTCTTACCGCAAGTCGTTGATGATGGACGCCTATCATCCGAATGAAGCAGGAGGAGAAAAAATCGCTGACGAGCTTTGGAATCAAATTCAAAAATTAAAATAGTATTGAAAGGATGAACTTTATGAAGAAAAAAATTGCCAGTTGTCTCTTGGTTTTGCTTTGCGTTTGTATGCTGCAAACGGGCTGCAAGCCAAAAGATACAACGACCTCTTCCGGTACAAACAGTGAGCAAACGGGGGAGTTTGAGTCGATTCCGTCGGATAATGGAACAGAAAGCGAGGGAACGGAAGATCCTACCGCCTCAGAGGAACAATCGGCATCTACATCGGGTACTTCTTCCAAAAGTTCGGTAAACTCTAACCAGACAACAACAAAACCGTCAGCCTCCGGACAGGACATCTGGAAGAAATACAGTCCTGCCATTACGCTGAAGATGGTGCGTTCGACCGATGATATCATCGAAAATACCCTGAATCAGCTGGGTGAAACTATTGGCAGTAATCGATGGTTGAAGCTGTATCAGGACAAATTGGGCGTTAACATTAAATATGACTGGGTTGCAAAGGGAAATGATGGATATGCTACAAAGCTGAACCTGTCAATTGCCAGCAAACAGTTGCCCGATGTATTCAGCGTGACCCCGTTGCAGATGCAGCAGCTAGCTGCTGCAGGTCTGATCGAGGATTTGACCACGGTGTATCAGGATTACGCTTCGACACTTACTAAACAGACAATGGATGAAGCTGGAACCGATGCTTTTGAGGCTGCTACAATCAGAGGAAAACTGATGGGCTTACCTTGCACTACCGATCCAAGCGGCGACGCTCCGATGCTGTGGATCCGAAAGGATTGGCTTGACAATTTGGGGCTTTCGGTTCCGAAAACAATGGATGAGCTGTGTAACGTAATCAAACGGTTTACAACAGACGATCCGGACAAAAACGGAAAAGCTGACACTTTTGGATTTGCAACCTACAAAGGCTTGTGGGGAACGGTTTCTGGATTGGAGGGCTTTTTTGCCGGTTTTCATTCCTATCCTCGGATATGGCAGGAGGATGCAAGCGTAAATTTGGCTTACGGAGCTATTCAGCCCGAAGCAAAAGCGGCCCTGAAAAAGTTAAACGAGCTTTACAAAAGCGGTTATATGCCGATTGATTTCGGTGTTTACGATGCCGGAGTTATCACTGAGTTGATTACATCCGGTAAAGTAGGAATTCAGTACGGTTCCCACTGGAATTCGGTATGGCCTCTGAATCTCTGCAAGGAGAAAGACAGCAAGGCAAACTGGATTGCGCTTCCTTTGCTGTCCGCCGACAATAAACCGGCAAAATCCACCTTTGTTATGGCGGCTTCCAGCTGGTTTGTGGTGAAAAAGGGATATAAAAATCCGGAAGCACTTGTTAAGATATTTAACACCTTTATTGACACCAACTGGGGCGAAAACAATCAGTGGAACAAGTATTATTTAGACGGAAAGGTAGAGGGCGTCTGGAAGCTTTCTCCGATTTTTCCGTCAGTGACAGATCAGAACATTCAGGATTACAAGCAGCTTGAGCAGGCAAGACAAACTAATGATTACAGCAAGCTCGGCGGAAGTGCCAAGGGAATCCAAGCTATGCTGGACGCAAAGGATTGGGGCTGGACGGCAGTGTACGGCAGCGGTGGTAGCATGGGTGTTTTGCAAGGGTACAAGGAAGGTAAACAGTATGTCAAGGATAAATTTGTGACTGCTCCGACCCCCACCATGGTCACCAAGCTGAATACATTGTCGCAAATGCAGAATGAAACCTATGTCAAGATCATTATGGGATCCGCTCCACTGAGTGAATTTGATACCTTTGTCGCCAATTGGAAAAAGGCCGGCGGAGATAAAATGACAAAAGAAGTAAACGAATGGTATAAAAGCACAAAACGCTGATATGGATTTGGAGTGAAGCGCATTGGCTACAACATCTAAAAGGAAAAATAAATGGCTGAAAAACGGTAACTGGGTCTTGTATTTGATGCTGGTGCCCGCATTGATATTGGTTTTGATTTTTGCATATATTCCTATGTACGGGGTGGTCATTGCCTTTCAGAATTTTAATCCCGCGCTGGGTCTTTTCGGCAATCAGGAATGGTGCGGTTGGGACAACTTTAAAGCCCTTTTTGATTTGCCGAATACATGGCATGTCATTTGGAATACCATATATCTGGCTAGCATGAAAATGATTTTGGGAATGATCGCGGCAGTGGTCGTTTCTCTGTTGATCAACGAGGTAAAACGGAGCTGGTATAAGCGATATGTGCAGACGCTGATTTATCTTCCGAATTTCCTTTCATGGGTCATCCTAAGCGGGATTTTTATTAGTATTTTTTCTCCACAGGACGGAATTGTTAATAATGTGATTGTCGCTTTGGGCGGGGAAAAAATCTTCTTTTTGGGAGACAACAAATGGTTCCCGCGGATTTTGATCGCTACCGATGTATGGAAAAATTTCGGATTCGGTACCATTGTTTATCTAGCATCTATTTCTTCCATTGATCCGCAGCTTTATGAGGCGGCAGACATCGACGGTGCAAACCGACTGCAAAAAATGTGGTTTATTACTTTGCCGGGAATGAAGATGATTATTGTTTTGATGACGATCTTAAATCTGGGAAATGTACTGAATGCCGGATTTGACCAGGTGTTTAATATGTATTCCTCCATTGTAATGGAATCGGGGGATATTTTGGATACCTTTGTTTACCGCTTGGGAATCGGTGAGGCGCAGTACAGCATTGCAACGGCGGCAGGCTTGTTTAAATCGGTGGTTTCGCTTCTGTTGATTTCGGTATCCTATTTCGGTGCATACAAATTTGCCAATTACAGAATCTTTTAGCCGAAAAAGGAGGTGTTCATAATGGCTTGTAGAATGCCAAAGCGTAAAAAAAAGATCGAAATATTCCCGATTGTCAATGGGGTTGTGCTGTTTTTAATTACCATGCTGTGCGTGTTACCGATTGTAAACATTATTGCAATTTCTTTAAGTTCCAAAACTGCGGTGGCAGCCGGAGAGGTGGCTTTTTTGCCCAAAGAATTTACCCTTGCTGCATACCAGTTTTTAGGACGGAGAATTGAGTTTTGGCGAGCAATGGGGGTGACGCTAAAACGAGTCGCATTGGGTGGAGGCTTCAGCATGCTGATTACTTTGCTGACCGCCTATCCGCTGTCTAAATCCGAAAGCGCGTTTCCCGGGAGAACGGTGTTTGTCTGGATTTTTTTCTTCACATCCCTGTTTGGAGGCGGGTTAATCCCCGGATATATTCTCATTACCGAAATTGGTTTGATGGATAGCATCTGGGCGCTGGTGCTTCCAGCAGGTGTACAGGTGTTTAACATTGTGGTACTGCTCAATTTCTTCCGGCAGATTCCGAAAGCATTGGAAGAGGCAGCAATTATGGACGGCGCAAATCATTTGACGATCTTGTTCCGTGTTTATATTCCAAGCTCTCTTCCGGCAATCGCGACCATTACTTTGTTTGTGATTGTCGGACACTGGAACAGTTGGTTTGACGGATTGCTGTATATGAATTTCCCAGAAAATTATCCTCTGCAAACCTATCTGCAGACAATGATTATCGGAAAGGATTTTTCCATGATTACCGGAAATGACATTATCGGAATGGGGGAAATTTCAGAAAAAACCATCCAAAGCGCGCAAATCTTTTTAGGCGCCCTGCCGATCATGCTGGTTTATCCGTTTTTACAAAAATATTTTGTAAAGGGCTTGATTGTGGGTAGTGTAAAGGAATGACAGGCTTGCCTGTAAAATAAATATTTATTTATAAGGAGCGTTAGTTATGAAAAAATGCAGAAAAATGGTTGCCTTATTCATGAGCGCAGTACTTATTTTTGCCTCGAGCAGCATAGCTTTAACAGCATATGCAGACGAAACGGTTGAGGTTACCCCATGGATGCAGTACACCTTTGACGACGAGAACGGAAGTGATACCGGTACCGCCAAAAACGACGCAACTGCCGTCGGAACACCGAAATTTGGGACCAAGACCGCAGAGGATGCAGGCCCCTCCGGAAAATACCTGGAGCTGAGCGCAGACGGATATTTCATTGCTCCGGCACAACCTTTTGCCTTTGGGACAGAGGCGTTTACCGTTTCGTTCTGGGTTAATTTGCCGGCGGACCACGCCACTAATGTTTATGAAAGAGTATTCCAGACTGGTCTGTGGGCGGATACCGGCTTTGCCATTGTGCTCAACCGTAACGGCGGCGGACAGGCGGCAATTAATGCAGCAGTTTCCGGAGCCGGTGAGGGCGATGACTGGGTTGGAACCTGGGTTAACCCCGGAAGCAATGCATTTGAAAACGATTATTATGATGGAAAATGGCATTTGATCACCGTGGTGTTCGATCAGCCGAACAAAAAATACGAAATGTATTTGGATGGCGAACATGTTTCTACGCAAGGCTATACACGGGACAATCTGACGGCATCACCGGATGAGAATAAGCAGTATGTCGGCTTGGGCGTGTTCTATCACTATGAGTCGTTGCCGGCAGTTTCGGATGATCACGGTCTGGATTATATGCTGGATGACATTTCAATGTACAAGCAAGCATTGACCGCAGAACAGATCAAGGCTTATTATGATGCAAACAAAGGAAATGCACAGCCTTTTGATCCGAACAAGGAAGCAACACTGACTGACAGTTTGAGCGGCATTTCGGTGACAGGTGCGGGCTTGGAGAAGGCACAACTGTATGTTTCTACCGTAATGAGCGGCGCAACGTTTGATAAGCTATCGGAGACTTACGGAAGCTTTGAAAAATTTATTCTTTATGATGTTTCCATTGAACGTCAGGATCAGCCGGTAGAGATTAGCGAAAAGCTTACGTTTAGCATAAATATCCCGGATAAATTGGCAAATCAGAAAAATCTGAAGGTATTCATCGAAGAAGAGAATGGAACTTTGACCGAGATGGACGCACGTTCCGCAAATGGCCAGCTTCTGTTTGAGACAACCAAACTGGGAAAAATTGCAATTGTAAACACAGCAGATTCCGACACAAAACAGCCCGGTGACAGCGACGAGGATGGAAATAAGGATATGGAAAAAGAGCCCGAAAATGAAAATCCGATAACCGCCGCGGACAACGGTATTTATATGACAATCATCGTTTTGTTGCTGGCGACAGCGATGATCTTGAGCCGTAAACGGGAGTCTGTAAACAAATAAACAAAACCCTTTCATATGCAGTAATTTATATAAGCAGGTCATTGCGGGTGAAAATCATTGACACAAAATGACCTGCTTTATATTCTCAAAAAAATCACATTTCAGATAAAATACGTGGATGAATTTGAAAATATATGTTATAATGTAACAGATATTTTGCTGTATATGATGACGGATGGGGCGATGATATGTGTCGGTTTTTTCGAGATTTTAGCCAGTCGGTATTTATCAGAATTATGCTTATTTTTTTTGTTGCTATGATACCTATCGTTTCTCTGAGCTATTATGTTTATTTCTATGGTTCCAATTTGACAAATAAGGAAATTGCCAAATCTTTTTCAGTGAAAAGCGAGTATGTGATTGAATCACTGGAAAAGGAAGTTGATCGTATTAATTATCTGCTGTATAACTGCATATTCATCATGTTTATCTGATCAATTTAGATATTAATGGCGTAAATACGTGGACAGATAGATGGCGTGGCGGTATTGTTTTTTTATCGGAAGCAGCTTCCACTCCCTCAGCATTTGAAGATGTTTTGGTAGAGGGCTGCA
>JAQXIB010000122.1 GCA_029007575.1 Clostridiales bacterium
GAAGGACAAACGCAATCACTGCGGCAAAGCCTTGTTCTGCGTTTTTCCCCCGATACCCCCTTTTCGACGAAAACCAGCTCCGCAAACGGCTTTGCCGTTGCTCACCGCTGTTTTTCTTTTCAAGGTGTCCCTGCGGCGGCACATGTCCGCCTACGTGACAAATTTTAAAATTGATAGTTTTCCGACAGACTGAAACGGGCGGGTTTCCCGCCCGTTTTTGTTCATGAAAGCAGGTTTCACAGCCTGATACTTGATTTATTTCTGTTTTTTTGCTATATTAGCGGTAAGCAGAACTTTGTTACCATGTGATGTCCGCTTTTTCCTGTCATGGCTTTCTGCCGGAAAAAGCGATTGGAAAGGATTGTTCAAAAATGAAAAATATTATTATCAGCGGATGCAACGGCAAGATGGGACATGTCATCGCCAGTTGTATTTTGGAACGTGATGACTGCCAAACCGTTGCGGGAATCGACCGTGTTGCGGAGCAATACGCAAGATTTCCGGTTTATGCCGCTGCCGCCGATGTCAAGGAACAGGCTGACGTCATCATCGACTTTTCTCATCCGAGCGCATTGGACGGCTTACTCGAATATTGCAAGCTGCACCAAACCGCATTGGTGATCGCCACCACCGGCTATTCCGCCGACCAGATCGCTCAGATCAAGGCCGCCGCACGCAACATCCCGATTTTCTTCTCGTTCAATATGTCGCTCGGTATCAATCTATTGGCCGAGCTTGCCAAAAAAGCGGCATCGGTATTGGGCGGACAGTTCGACATTGAAATTGTCGAGAAGCATCACAACCAGAAGATCGACGCGCCCAGCGGAACGGCGCTGATGCTGGCTGACGCGATAAACGACGTGCTGGATGAAAAATGCCAATATGTTTACGACCGTCATTCTCAACGGAAAAAACGGAGCAAAAACGAAATCGGCATGCACTCGATCCGCGGAGGCACCATCGTCGGTGAACACGACATCATCTTTGCCGGTCGGGACGAAATCGTCACCCTTTCCCATACTGCGATGTCCAAGGAGATCTTTGCGGTCGGCGCGGTCAACGCTGCCGTTTTCATGGCGGGAAAAGCACCCAGACTCTACGACATGGGCGATATGCTCAGCGAATAGCCGGCGCTTTGCTTGTGCGAAACCGCGTGAAAGCTCTTGAAAGGAATTTTAACAAGTCAAGAAATGTACCGCATTCCTTGCTTGTTCCGCTTCCCCTCTTTTCGGCGAAAATGCTGCCGAAATTTCGCTCTGCGCTTTGCGCGAGCGAAACCGCGTGAAAGCTCTTGAAAGGAATTATTAATATGATGATGAAACGTGCTCCTTATCGTGAAATGATTGCCTATTTGCTGATGTATGCAATCAGTTTTCTCCCTTTAGGCGTTACTTTAATATTATCTTTATTTGAGCCGCTGATTCCTTTTTCCCGCTACTTTTCCAATACTTATGCACCGTCGCTGTTTTTTTGGTGGTCTGCCGGCGTATTGACCTTGATTGCGATCCGGTCTAAGCTGTTCGGATTAATTTTGGGTGTAACCTCCTTGATCGTAGTATCGGCAACCAGCCTTCCCAGTTATCTGATGTTATCCGACTTGGCGTTGATAGATATTTTTTCGGTCCGTATTTTAGAGCCGCTATTGCCCACGTTGTCCGCGGTACTGGCGATCATCGTCTTTTTCAGCACCCAAAACAAAAAACTGGCATTTTTCGGCTCGTTTTTTACCATCGTATTGATTCATTTCCTAATGAATCTACAAGGCGATGTGCTGGCATGTCTACTCTTGTTTATCCCATACGGACTCGGACTGCTGCCCTATTTCCTGGAGCAGCCGCTCAAAAAGCTGTTAAAATGTCCGCCTGTCACATCGAATGAGGGCATGGAAAATGCCGTCAAAAAAATCTGAGTAAAACAACAGTGCCGTGTATCATATCCACGGCAAGAAAGGGTTTCAGCAACAGATGATGAAAAAGATATTTCCACTTTTATTGGCAGCCATGCTTTCAGTTTCCCTATTTGGCTGCCGGCAATTTGACGATGATTTTGCTTCGGAAGGCACTTCCTCCCAAAGCACTTTCTCCGATTCGGCTGCGGTCAGCAGCGAGGCGCCGCCTGCCAAAGATCCGGTTTCGATCAAATTAGTAGCGGCAGGTGACAACCTGATCCACAACGGCATCTACGATCAAGCGCGTGCCCGTGCCGGAGGCAGCGGCTATGACTTCAACTACGCTTATCAAAACGTAAAATCTCTGATCAACGGCGACATCAATGTGCTGAATCAGGAGACCTTATTGGTCGCACCCACCTTTGCGCCCTCCAATTATCCGCTTTTTTCCACCCCGGTGGAGGTCGGCGATCTCATGATAGAAATGGGCTTTAACGTCTTTACCCTCGCCAACAATCATATGCTGGACAAAGGCACCAAGGGCATTCAAACCAGCTTGGAATACTTTGACCAGCAAAAGGAAAAAGGCGTCATCACTGCCGGACAGTTCCGCAATCAGGCGGAGCTGGACGAAATCCGCACCATCACCAAAAATGATGTCACCGTCGGCTTTGTTTCGGTCACCGAACACACCAACGGCTTGAGCCTCCCCGCCAACAGCGACATCAAAATATTATACACCTCCGACGAGGAGGCGATCGAAAAACAGATCAAAGCCACCAAAGAAAAATGCGACATCGTTGTGGTTGCGGCGCACTGGGGCGTGGAAAATTCCGGTGTTGTCCACCAGGAAAATCAAAAAGAGCTTGCGCAAAAAATGGTTGATTGGGGTGCCGGACTGATCATCGGTACGCATCCGCATGTGTTGCAGCCAATGGAATACCTGCAAAATCCCGACGGCGACAAGGTATTGGTCGCTTACTCTTTAGGGAATTTTATCTCGGCAATGAACAAAGCGCCTTGTATGCTGGGCGGTCTGCTGGACCTTACCATCACTAAAAACTACGCTATCGGCAAAACTTTGGTCACCTCTGCCGCGCTGGTTCCCATTGTCACCCATTTTGATGCGCGTTACCAAAATATTCGAGTATACCCTTACGAGAAATATACCGAAGAGTTGGCGAATAAACATGGAGTAAAGACGGTAAAAGGCGGTTACTCCAGATTTAACAAAGCCTATCTGGAAAATTTACTCCACAAGACGATTGACGAGGAATTTCTAAAGGGCTCTGTCGTCAATTCCGACTGACGTTTTTCTTGCATCAAAGAGGGTATTCCGACAAAAAGCTAATAACTCCGTTAGGTGCAAATGATTCATTTGCTCCTGAGCGTGTCGACAAAGTCGACAACGCTCTCGAAGGACAAACGCAATCACTGCGGCAAAGCCTTGTTCTGCGTTTTTCCCCCGACACCCCCTTTTCGACGAAAACCAGCTCCGCAAACGGCTTTGCCGTTGCTCACCGCTGTTTTTCTTTTCAATGTGTCACTGCGGCGGCACATGTCCGCCTGCGTGACAAACTTTAAAATTTATAGTTTTTCGACAGTCTGAGGAGCAAATGATTCATTTGCTCTTTCTGACGAGCCGCAATACCGAATCAAACTCAACAAGGAATGGTGATTATTATGAAAAACTGTGTTACAAAAATCAGTATGGCGGAGGACGTTTATCTGGTCAGCTTCGAAAAAGCACCTGCAGGAAGTGCTTTTCTATCCAAATTGTTCTCCGCTGTCGCAGAAGCCGGCATCAATATTGATATGATCTCCCAGACCACCATCATGGGCAATTTTGTCAATCTCTCCTTTACCCTCGGCTCCGAAAGCTTAGGAGAAATCATGAAGCTGGTGAACTCCATCCGAGAAAAACATCCCACTCTGAAGCCGATCATCAAAGGCGGCAATGCGAAAATCTGGCTTTACGGCGAGGACATGGCAAATTACGTCGGCGTCGGCGCTCAGGCTTTCTCCGCATTACAGGAAAAAGGGATCGACGTCATCATGATCACCACCTCCGAAGTGGATATCTCCATTCTGGTGGATGACGAATCTGCCGAGGAAGCGCTTGCCGCTTTAAAGCAAAGCTTTGAACTGGTATAAATAACAAGGAGGGACTCCGATGGCGCTTGATTTTAATGTCAATCTGACGCCCCAAGCTGCCGTTCAAATGATAGACAACGGCATCGTGAACGGTTCCTTATCGGGAGAACGAATCGACTATTACGAAGTACATAACCCTGCCGGATATCTTTGCGTCGTGGCGGTCTATGAAAAATTTTACTACCGCGCCGGCAATCGGCTGACGCTGACCGTAACCGTGGACAACGTGCGCGGTGTCACTCATGTACACGCCATCGGCGGAGGCGGAGGAAACGGCGCCTTTTTCAAATTCGATTGGGGTGCTTCCGAGGCGTTCACCAATTCCCCCTGGAATATCCTGCGCAATTACGTCATTTGACTGATTCCGGGAGGATGCTCCTACTGTCTACTTTGACTGCACAGCTGTTTTAGGCGGTGTGGATTTGAAAATAAGGATTCTTTTTGGAAGGATGTAACGGCTTTGTTTTTCAACAGGTAATAATCCCCGAAAAACAATTACCCGGAAAGGTATGGTTATCTCTATGCGAAAACGTATTTTGATGCTTCTCATTGCCGCCTTATTTGTGTTGAGCAGTTGCGGCAAGCCAAGCTCCTCCCTCTCATCTGACAGTGCAGAGAACTCCTCTGATATTGTTTCTCCATTGCTGTCCTCCTCCGATACAACGACAGACATCACCGAAGTGTCTTCCGAAACAAGCAGTTTCGCCGCCTCCTCTCAGAGTGCAAAATCCTCCGCACCCTCAAAAACATCCTCCGCGCCTTTTAAGAGCAGCAGTACCGTTGCAGCTCCGACAATCGCCGAGAAAAAAGAAGATCCGCTTCCCGCTCCGAAACCCGAGCCGGCAACGACGGAGATCATTCCGGTTCAATCTTTGCACAATGCAGTCGCAAAATCAAATTATTACGGCTACACGTTGCTGAGCGTTAATGAAAAAGCTCTATACGACCGGCTCAATGCGGCGTCACTGTCATTGACCAACACCATCGATTTATCAGGGGCCGATTACTCTCTGGATACCGTCCAGAAGGTGTTGAATTATTTTATTGCCGATTTTCCGCAGTATTTCTGGGTTTACAAATACGAGTTTTTCTATGCGATTTCAAAAGAGGGTATCATTACCCAACTTACATTATTCTACACCGATGGTGAAACAAGAGACAGTTGCAACGGCAATTCGAAGGAGTGGACCTTAGTTTCCCGAGAAAAAATTGCCAAGCAGAGAAATCTTTTTAATCAGCAAATACACGACGTTCTAAAAACGATTTCCCCAACCGGCAGCGCATTTGAAAAGGAAAAGAAGCTCCATGATTATGTAGTCAGTCACGTCACCTATGACAATGACTTGCTGGAAGGATTAAATCAAAATTCCGGCGATTCCAAATGGCTATGCCATCCCTCCTTTACTGCTTACGGGGCCCTGACGCAAGGAAAAGCGGTTTGCGAGGGATATGCCAAGCTGTTTCAATATCTCTGCTACGAAACCGGTATTCCCTGTGTCCCGGTGGTGGGAACCAGCAATCAGCAAAATCACATGTGGAACGCCGCTCAGATCGACGGCGACTGGTATCATGTAGACACCACCTGGGATGATTGTTTCACGATTGCAAACTTATTGTTTTATCATTACTTTAACCTAAACGACCTACAGATTTCAGAAGATCACAGCATCGGCATAGACAGCATTTCCGATTCCATTTATCCTCCTCCCGCTTGCAGCGAAACCAAATACAATTATCGCGACAATTATTACATACAAATGAATACGGAAGGGCAGCTTTCCGAAAATGCACAACAGCTTCTTACCGCTTGCGTTGCTTCCGAAGAAAGCTACTTGACCATCCGCTTAAACGGTGATTTTTCCGATTTGTCTGCCAAAGAGTTATCTGCCAAGCTGAACAACGCAAAAAAGAATTTAAACAGTATGCTGATTCAAATGGGAAGCAAGGCGGTTCTTTCCCAAATTCAAATTGCCGGTGACAGACAATACAGCTTTATCGGCCTCCTTTACAAATAAGCCATCAACGTCCAAACAACCCGAACAGTTTATTGCTGTTCGGGTTGTTTGAGTTCATAAGCGACCAGAGCAATATTATGATCCGTATCTCCGGTCAGGTCGTTTTCCAGCTCAATGATTTTTTTCAGGCACTCTGCCGGCATATTGGCCACTGTATATTTTTCTTCCACTGCCATCATTCCTTTCCGTGATTAGTATCAACGAAAGTTCTGCACAATATTCATTTTTCACAAAAGATGTATCATCGCCGCTTGACCGACACGGCTATCCGGTCATAAATTGACAATATCCGCTGTCAATTCAAACAAATTT
This sequence comes from Clostridiales bacterium, assembly GCA_029007575.1. Taxonomy (GTDB): domain Bacteria; phylum Bacillota; class Clostridia; order Oscillospirales; family Ruminococcaceae; genus HGM13222. Next base: position 6,370 of record JAQXIB010000122.1, read on the forward strand.
GAATGGTCAGTTTCTTTGATTCGGAAAACGGAATCGCATCTCCCTTTTATAGACTTTAAACGTAACCTATGTTATAATAATATTTACGGAACCAATCAAACATTTGATTGGTTAGAATACTGATCAGAACTGAGCCGGAAAGGAGCGGAAACGTGAGCAAAAACAACAGAATCACTATGTGGGCGTTTGTTACGGCAACGGCTGTTTTTGCGTCCGTGTCCTTATCCGCATGCGGCGATTCCGATGCGCCTTCCTCTTCTTTAGCCGGCAGCAGTACCAATACCGTTCAAAGCAAAGAGGAAATATCCTCCGAATTGCTCTCCTCGGAGGCAGAACAAATCTCCGACATTCCGGACAGCAGTTGGCAGGAGCCTTCCTACTCCGGTCTGGAAACCTCTTCCCCGCCTGCGGTCAGTTCCGGCAAGAACATTTCTTCTTCCAAAACAAGCAGCCGCAGCACATCATCCTCCCCTGCGCCAAGCAAGCCCACCGAATACAACGGAAAAATAACCGTGAAAACCACGCAGGCGCCCAGTACGACGGTTTACGGGGAAAACGGCGTAACCATCGACGCCAGTAACGCCTCGCAGGGTTATGTCATGATCAAGTGCGTCGGCGCTTCCAAACGAGTCAAAGTGCAAATATATACCGATTCTTCGGTAACTAACACCGATGATCTCAACATCAAAGGAGAATTTGAGGCGTTTCCGCTCACAATGGGAAACGGCACCTATCATGTCTGGGTCGGTGAAACTATCAGCGGCACCAAATACGAAACACTCTGCAATGCTTCCTTTTCGGTCACGCTGCAAAATGAGCAATCCCCCTTTCTATATCCCAATCACCGTGTACGATTTGACGCCGCCTCCGCAACCGTTAAAAAATCTTATGATCTCTGCGTCGGCGCCGAAACCGAATTGGAAAAAGTACAGGCGATCTATTCCTTTATCACCAAGAATATTACATATGACACCGAAAAGGCGGCGGCTGTTACATCCACCTATATTCCCGATGCCGACGCGGTGTTGAAAGCCAAAAAAGGCATCTGCTATGATTATGCCGTGATGATGGCGGTGATGCTGCGGGCACAGAACATCCCGACAAAGCTGATCATCGGCAATGTCGCCCCCAATAATCTGCGGCACGCCTGGAACATGGTCTATCTGAAACAGACCGGATGGATCGCATTGGGAGTCTATTTCGAAAACGGAAAATGGAAACGGATGGATCCGACCTTTGCCGCTGCCGGCCAAAGTATGGAAAAGTTTATCGGCAACGGCACTAACTACACACAACTTTGGGAATATTAACAGGAGGCTTTCGATGATGAAAGATCGTAAAGACGGCAAATCAGCTATTCTTCCGGCAGATGAAACGGCAATGTTCTGCACACAGATCTCTATGGTGCTGAAATCTGGGATCTCCCTTGCCGACGGCGCAGAGGCTATTTGCAACAGCTGCGAAGATGCACCGGGGAAAAAATACTTTGAAAAAATAAGCAGTGTTGTTTCTCAAACCGGCTCACTTTACGAGGCGGTAAAGCAAGCCGGTATCTTTCCGTCCTATATGGTCGAAATGACCGGTATCGGTGAGCGTGCGGGAAAATTGGATGACGTCATGGAGGCACTCGGCCTTTATTACGAACGCGAATACAATATTAGAAAATCCGTTAAAAACGCAGTGCTTTATCCCGCGGTGCTTTTAACGATGCTGGCAATCGTGATCGCCGTCCTTGTCATCGGCGTTCTTCCCATCTTTTCCAATGTTTTTGAATCACTGGGCATCCACCCGGACAGCAGCTCCGGTATCATGATGCAAGCGGCAAAAATCGCTGCCGTGATTGCCCTGATACTGATCACGGTGTTTCTGCTGCTCTCCGGCATTCTGGCATTGCTGTTTCGCTTCGGCGGAAAACAGGAAAAGATGAAACAGCTCTTTTCCCGCTTCCCGACCATTCGGCGGATCAACCGTTTCATTGCTTCGGCGCGGTTCGCCTCTCTGATGTCAATGATGCTGTCAAGCGGCTACGACTTGGACGAAGCTTTACAGCTCGCCCCCGCCGTTCTGCCGGATGAAACCGCACGCCGAAAAGCAACCGACTGCCGCAATTTGACGGCGAACGGTATTCCGTTTCCCGAGGCGCTCCTACGCACCGGGTTGTTTTCGCCGCTACACAGCCAGATGATAAAAGTAGGATTTCAGACAGGACAAACAGACGCAGTCATGCAGAAGCTTGCCTCTGTTTACGAAGACGAGGTCGACGACGCCATCAGCAAAACGGTATCTTTACTGGAACCGATCATGGTGGCTATTCTGGCAATTATCGTCGGCATCATCCTATTGTCGGTGATGCTGCCGTTAGTCAGCGTGATGTCCTCCATCGGATAAAAAATGGGCATATCTGCTTTTTTCGGCAAACGAAAGGAATGAGGTGATTTTGTGGTGCATTTATATCGTCCCCGGCGGCGTTTTGGGTATGCAGGCGTTTTGATCTCCTGTCTGCTCTTTATTGGGGTTATTGCCTTTCTGACCGCTGCTCTGAGCAGTACAAACCGCCACACCGATTCCGAGCGGCTGACACAGATGGCAAACGCGATCGATCGCGCCGTTGTCACCTGTTATGCCATTGAAGGCAGCTATCCGCCCAGTCTGGATTACTTGGAGGAACGCTACGGAGTACAGCTCGACCGGAAGCATTACACCATCGAATATTCGGTATTCGGCTCCAACGTCCGCCCGACCGTACAAATTATTCCCAAAGAAAGCACGGAAAATGAACAATAAGGAGAGCGCATCCGATATGCAAAAAAAATATACGGCAATACGGCTGCTGCCGGTATTGTTAATCGTGCTGTTTTCTATCCTGTCTCTGATGCTGGTGCTGTCCGGCGCCGGCGTTTACAAAAATATCGTTGCAAGCACCCGGCGCAACAATGAGGTTCGTGCGTCACTGTCCTATGTTTCCAACAAAGTCCGGACGGCTGACAGCAGCACAATCCGACTGGAAACACGAAACAATATTCCGGTACTGCTGTTCACCGAAACCATTGAAAATACCGTCTACGAAACAATGATCTATCTCTATGACGGTTCTTTATGTGAAATGTTTTCCCGCCAGGGGAGAACGTTTCATCCTGAAAACGGAACGAAAATCACAAAGGTTTCGTCCTTTGAAGCCAATTTGGAAAACCGTCTGCTGTCTCTGCGTATAGAAGACGACAACCGAAAAATATATGAAACCAAGCTATCGCTCCGGCAATAAGCCTGCCAAAACCGCGATCACGGGATCAGGCAAATACACAAAAAGGGGGTTCAAGCAATGGCAAAAACATCCGGAAGAACAAACAGCTTCTTACTGGAAATGATATTGATGATTTTATTCTTCTCGGTCTCCGCCGCAGTGATTTTACAACTGTTTGCTTCCGCGTACATCATTCAGAAACAAAGTTCTTCCAAAAACCAAGCTCTGCTTTATGCACAAACCCTCGCCGAAGAATTTAAAGCGTCCGAGCAAGAACTTCTTTCCCTAATCTCCGAACAAACCGAAGAGCGCTACTTGGACGAAAACTGGCAGGAAACCGAAAAAAGCACCGCCGTATATACGGCGCAGATCAAGATAACCGGTCAGAAAACTACGGCAGGACAACTCCTTTCCGCTACGGTATCGGTATTTGAGGCCGGAGCCGAAAGCCATTTGCTCTGTCAGATTCCCGCAACCCTTTATCTGCCATCGGAAAGGAGCGCCGAATCATGAAAAAAGTACAGTCGGGATTTCCGATCGGATTAGGGATTCCTACTATTTTGATGATTTTTATTGTTCTATGTCTGACCTCCCTCGGTGTGCTTTCCCTGACCTCCGCCAACAGCGACAGCAAGCTGACCGACAAAACCGAAGCGGCACTGCTCGCTGATTATCAGGCAGAACAGACCGCCGAACAGATCCTCTCGGAAATAGACGGCTGCTTACTGCAAGCGGCAAACGATACTGCGGTCTGGCAGAAAACCGGTGTTTGCGGCAAATTGCCCGACGACATATCCGCTCGGGCAAAATCGGCGCAGGAAATTTACACCGCACTGATCCGCGCAGGATTACCCGACATTGTTTCTCTGGAACAAAATACCGCTTCTTTTTCGGTCGCATTATCCGACGGAAGAAGCTTACAAGTTTCGATTTTACTCAAGAATTATCAGGAAAGCAAGCGCTACGAAATGACCTGCTATCGACTGGTGAACCCCGAGCTCATTGATGAGGATGGGACACAGCAGCTTTGGCCCGGTATTTCGGAATAGCCGCAAAGGAGTGTTGATTTTGACTGCGAGTGAACTGCTCAAACTGGCAATAAACAAAAAAGTTTCGGATGTTTTTATTGTATCCGGCTGTCCGGTATCTGCCAAAATAGGCGGTAAAGTGGAGCCGTTATCGGAGCATCGCCTGTCCCCGGAGGACACCCTCTGCATGCTCCGTGAAATTTACGAACTGGATTATCAACGGGGAATGGATCGTCTGCTTCAGCATGGCGACGATGATTTTTCCTTCTCGGTGAGCGGTTTGGGACGCTTTCGATGCAGCGCATACAAGCAGCGGGGCTCCTTATCGGCTGTTTTGCGGGTCGTATCCTTTTCGCTGCCCGATCCCGAGCTTCTCTCCATTCCCTCCGCGGTTATCGATCTCTACCGGAAACAGCGGGGACTGGTGCTGATCACCGGCCCGGCGGGAAGCGGAAAATCTACGACCTTAGCTTGCTTGATCGACAAAATCAACCGCAACTGTTACAACCACATTATTACCATTGAGGATCCGATCGAATATCTCCATTCCCATCAAAAAAGCATTGTCAGCCAACGCGAAATCGAACACGATACCGACGGGTATCAACAGGCTCTGCGCGCGGCGCTGCGGCAGGCGCCCGATGTCATTTTGCTGGGAGAAATGCGGGATTTTGAAACCATACAGACGGTGTTGACCGCTTCCGAAACGGGACAGCTCGTTTTTTCCACCTTACACACCGTGGGAGCCGCCAAAACCATTGACCGCATTATTGACGTATTCCCCGCCAACCAACAGCAGCAGATCCGGATACAGCTTTCGATGGTGTTGCAGGCTGTCGTTTCCCAGCAACTGATCCCTTCGTCGGACGGCGGTCTTGTCCCTGCCTTCGAAATCATGACGGTGAACAGCGCGATCCGAAATATGATTCGAGAATCTAAGGTACATCAGATCAACAACGTCATCTTTGCAGGCGCCGCCGAGGGCATGCGGACGATGGACAGCGATATTCTCCGGCTGTATCAGGAGGGTAAAATTTCCCGGGAAAATGCGTTGCTTTACTCTACCGATCTGGAAAGCATGAAAAAAAAGCTGGTTTAACGAAAACAGATTTTCCTTACCGTATGGAATACGATTGCGTGCCGCTCTTTGTCAGTGATTGATTTTACACAAGAAAGGATTGACCACCGCATGAAAAAGAAGTCTGTTAAATTGTATAATGTAATATTTCCGATTTGGATGCTGATTATTGTCCCAACCACTTGGCTGATTGTCCTGCCCGCTAATTTTGCGATTGATCTGCTGGTGATGCTGATCACCCTCAAATGCATGAAGGTACCGAATATCCGACAGCATACTTTTCCTGTTATTTTCGCAGTCTGGGGCATGGGCTTCCTGGCAGATATTTTGGGAGCGCTGGGGTTGACGTTTTCCACAATGATGGTGTCTCTCAGCTTAAATCCTGCTCCGGCATGGTGGACTGAAATCATGGATGCGGTTTCCTTTCATCCGTTTAAAAACATCGTTGCTTTTTTAATTGTCACGCTGTTTGTCATCCTCACCGCGGTGTTGATCTTTCTGGCGAACTATTTTCTTTGCTTCCACGGCATCAAGCTGGAAAAGCCGCAGAGAAAAAGGTTGGCGCTTTCTTTGGCGGTTTTTACCGCGCCATACCTCTTTTATCTTCCAACCGAATGGTTTTTAAACAGGGTGAGTGTTTTATGATCTTGTTTCCTCTATTTGAACAACATGAACTTTATATGAATTCTCACCGAGATGGATTGACAGCTTTTTTATATTAGACTATAATGGTTATCACGATAATAGTTATTGCAATAACTATTATCGTGATATCTTTTTTTATTTAAACGATATGCAATATGCTCAGATCGTATCTTGCACAGATAGGATCTCATTCGGGGGGGAGTGAATATGAAGGCTGCCGCATTTAATGAACAGGTACGCAACTACATGCATGAGATCAATTTTAAGATCATGCAGATGATGAATCAGAATTTAGTCCCGTTCGGCATTACGCCATCCCAGATGTCAATCATCGTCAATCTGGATAAGCACGGAGAAATGAATATCTCCGAGCTGAGCAAAATGGTCAGAACGCCGAAAAGCAACATTTCAGCCATCTGCGGCAGGCTGGAGGACAACGGGCTTCTGATTCGGCGAAGAGATCAAACGGACCAGCGAATTGTATATGTGGCATTGAGCGAAAAAGCAATTACACTTGCACATGCAGTCCGTGATTCCATGGACCATTTGCAGAACCAACTTGCATCACGGTTAACGCAGCAAGAACGGGAGGATGTTCTGAAAGGACTTTCTATTCTAAAAAGAATGTATGAGGAATCTCCCTTTTCAGAACCGAAACAGTCTTAATCTTTTACGGAGGAATCTTTGTGTCAACATTATTTCGATACTACAAAAAACACATCGGCCTGATCCTATTGGCTTTTATTTTCCTTTTTATTCAGGCTCAATGTGATTTGGCACTCCCCGACTATATGTCTCGGATCGTGTCAAACGGTATCGCCGTCAGCGATATCGGCTACATCATGAAAAACGGCGCTATTATGCTGCTGATTTCCCTGTTGGGTGTCGCTGCCGCCGTTTCGGTCGGATTTGTTTCGGCTCGGTTGGGCGCGATTCTTGCCAAAGATATGCGTACCAGCATCTTTGCCAAGGTATCGTCCTACTCTAACACCGAGTTCGACAAATTCTCCACTTCTTCTTTGATCACCCGCAGCACCAACGACATCACCCAAATTCTGATGTTCACCGTTATGCTGATCCGTACCTGCTTTTATGCCCCGATCATGGGCTTCGGCGGCGTGATCAAGTGTGTCACCATGAGCCAGGATATGCCCCAGATGAGCATGGTGATCGCAATCGCGGTCGGCGCTCTGATGGCTTTTATCATATTTCTGTTATTGGTGGTACAACCCAAGTTCAGCAAAGTACAAAAACTGGTGGACAAAACTAATCTGGTCGCCAGAGAAGGACTCACCGGTATGCTGGTCATCCGGGCATTTAACACCCAAAAATTTGAGGAGGACCGCTTTGACAGCGTCAATACCGATTTGACCAAGCTAAACCTCTTTGTCAACCGGGTGATGGCGATCATGATGCCGTTTATGACCTGCATCATGAACGGACTTTCTCTCGCTATCGTCTGGATCGCCGCTATTTCGGCTCAATCTGTTACCGATGTCGGCAACATGATGGCGTTTATGCAGTATTCCATGCACATCATCATGTCCTTTATGTTTGTTTCTATGATGTTTATTCTGATGCCTCGTGCGCTGGTTTCCGCCAACCGTATCGGAGAGGTTTTAAACAGCGATGTTGCTATTCAAGACCTGCCTGACGCGAAGCCGGTCGATCAAATAAACGGCGTATTGAAATTCGAAAATGTCAGCTTCAACTATCCGGGCGGTGAGAATCCGGCTATCAGCAACATCTCCTTTACCGCAAAGCCGGGACAGACAACCGCAATCATCGGTTCTACCGGTTCCGGAAAATCCACGCTGATCAGTTTGATTCCCCGGCTGTATGACGCAACCGAGGGCAAAGTGACCATCGACGGCATTGATGTGCGTGACATGACAAAAGAGTCTTTACGCCGCCACATCGGATATGTTCCGCAGAAAAACGTCTTATTCTCCGGCACGATCGCTTCCAATCTGTTATACGGTTTTGAGGCGGACCCCAAAGATGTGAAAAGAGAAATGCAGGAGAACAATCTCTCCGAAGAAGAAGCAACCGCCAAGCTTGCCGACAGCGCGATGAAAAAAGCGGCTCAAATTGCGCAGGCATCCGACTTTATCAACGAAAAGCCGGACAAGTATGACAGCGAGATCGCCCAAAGCGGCGGCAACGTTTCCGGTGGTCAGAAACAACGGCTGGCGATTGCCCGTGCGCTGGTGAAAAAATGTCCGATCTATGTTTTCGACGACAGCTTTTCGGCGTTGGATTTTAAAACCGACGCCCAGCTTCGCAAAGCGCTGAAAGCCGAAACCACCGACGCGACCGTATTGATCGTCGCACAGCGTGTCGGCACCATCATGGGAGCCGATCAAATCATTGTGCTTGATGAAGGCAAAATCGCCGGTATCGGCACCCATCGCGAACTCCTCCAAAACTGTCAGGTTTACGCGGATATCGCACATTCTCAGTTGTCAGAGGAGGAATTAGCATAATGGAAAACAGAAATATGCAAAGACCGACTCCGCATCGTCCGAGAGGACCGATGGGCGGACCTCCGATGGGTGGCCCTCACGCCATGCACGGCGGCGAAAAGGCAAAAGATTTTACCGGCACCATGAAAAAGATCCTGCGCTACATGAGGCGCAATATTCCCGCGATTTTGGTCGCTTTCGTACTTGCCATTGCCAGCGTGATCCTGACCTTGAATGTGCCGAATATTCTGGGCGAAGCCACCGACCGTTTAATCATCGACGTTACCAAAATGACGGTGTATGATAAACTGACCGAGATACAAGACGGGATGAAGGATCTGGCAGCTGCCTTCGCTAAGATTCCGCCGGAGGAACTGCAAAAAATGGCTGCCGATCAAACCACCACATTGGCAGCTTTGACTGACAAAGGATATCTGTCCGCCGACACCGCCGAAAATCTGGGCGAGGAGTTTTTAAAGCTGCCCTTCTCCACCTTTATGCAGGCGGCACAATCCGGCACGACGACACAAAGCTATGACACCATCGGCGACTTCGTTGCCGCTATGGAAGCGGCTTCTCCCGAAGCCTCCAAAATGGTGGAGAGCATCCCCGAAAAGTATCGGGAAGAAATCTTGGCGACCTCGATGCTTCAGCGTCCTTCGGTTGATCTCGCCGAAATCGGCAGAATCATTATCCTGCTGATCATCATGATCGGGGCTTCCGCTTTGATCATGTATGCTCAGGGCTTCATCATGTCGGGCGTGGCACAGCGGTTATCTTACCGCTTCCGAAAGGATATCGACATCAAGATCAACAAACTCCCGCTCTCGTTTTATGACAAAACCACCCACGGCGAGGTCATGAGCTTTATCACCAACGATGTCGACACCATTTCCACCACCCTGAACCAGAGCTTATCTCAAATTCTGACTTCGGTGGTCACCGTATTCGGCGTATTATATATGATGATCAAAATCAGTTGGATTTTGACCTTAGCAGGTTTGGTGATCCTGCCGCTGAGCTTGGGCTTTATCTCGATCATCGTCAAGCGTTCCCAGAAGCACTTTGCCCGTCAGCAGGAATATCTGGGACACGTCAACGGTCACATTGAGGAAATGTATGCGGGACATACCGTTGTCCAGCTCTACAACGGCGAAGAAAA
>JAQXIB010000123.1 GCA_029007575.1 Clostridiales bacterium
CTCCTTCGGCACCGGCTCCCCCAATTTCCGATACTGCTTTGGTAAAAGGTTCATTTCTCCGATCTGCTCGTAATATTCGGTAATGGTCTTTTCGATTGCCGGCTTTTCTTTCCGAAATCGAACATTGTCATATACGATATAGCCGACAAACCCGATGATGAGTACAATGAACAGAATGACGCCCCGATTCAGATTTCTGAGTTTTTTCATCTGCTTTTCGTCCCTTTCTTTGATATATGAATTTTAATTCACGTGAAATCAATTTCAATCATCAATGTGAATTGCTTACTCCGTTATCCATCATAGCATGAAAAGCAGTATAGCACAAGGAATGTCATAAATTCGTAAGAAAGTCGTAAGGCGATTGAAATGATTGTAAGACAATCGACAAAGAAAGCAAAAAAACACTCAGCCTATGATGTGCCAAGCGCATCATAGGCTGAGTGTTTGATTACTTAAAATACATATACAGTTGACATTTGATCATGCCGTTATAAAGCTTTCGTCGCTTGGTAGCCGGTCGGCCGAACAGCTTTTCAAATTGATCATGCGGTGTGATGATGTAATAATTAAGCATGCTCGGCAAAAATCGTTTCCCCATCGTTTTGTAGATTTCTTCTGCCTGCTTCAGATCCAACAACCGCTCACCGTAAGGAGGATTGCAGATCAGGATGCCATTTTTTACCGACGGCTCAAAATCCGCTACATCCGCTCGCTTAAACTTGATACGGGAACTGACACCGGCTTTTTTGGCATTATGTTCCGACAGCAAAATGCTTTCGGGATCGATATCGCTGCCATAAGCAGTAAAAGATGCATCCCGGCGTATCAGATCAAAGCATCTTTGCCGTTCCTCGCGCCAAACACTTTCCGGAATCGCCTGCCAATTCTCAGACACAAACCTTCGATTGATGCCCGGCGCAATGTTCATAGCTTTGGTTGCTCCTTCGATCAGGAAAGTCCCCGATCCGCAAAACGGATCAAACAACACGCTGTCCGGCTTGATCCTGGCCAGATCCACAATACCCGCCGCCAGCGTTTCCTTGATCGGCGCCTCCATCGCATTTTTCCGATATCCCCGCTTATGCAGCCCCACACCGGAAGAGTCCAACATCACGGTTACTTCATTCTTTAAAATAGAAAACTGAAGCTGAAACAGCTCTCCGGTTTCCTAAAACCAAGATATCCCGTACTTTGCTTTTAGGCGCTCCACCGCGGCTTTTTTGACAATAGACTGGCAATCCGGAACACTGGTAAGCTTAGAGTTAATGGACCAGCCCTTGACCGGGAAACGATCTTTCTCCCCTATGAAATTTTCAAGCGGAAGCGCCTTTACCCCCTGAAACAACTCCTCAAAAGATTGTGCGATAAACTGTCCCAAAACAATCATCACACGCTCGGCGGTGCGCAAATTCAGATTTGCACGCGCCACCATCGAGGAATCCCCCCAAAAGGTCACTTTCCCGTCGCTGACCTGCACTTCGTCGCCGCCCATCCGTTTGATCTCACCGGCAAGAATGCTTTCCAATCCAAAAAGGCAAGGGCATAATAACTTTAATTTACTCAACGATTGCTCCTCCATCTGTTCCGCACGCGGAATCCTCTACATTTCCGACTCCAAAACCGCATAATTACCGTCTTTTCTGCGGTAAACAACATTTACCTCATTCGTTTGCGCATCACGATACATGAAAAAGGTATGACCAAGCAAATTCATCTGCAAAATCGCCTCGGTGACATCCATCGGCTTAAGGTTAAACTTTTTGTATTTGACAACATCAAACTGTTCTTCCTCTTCTTCCGGCTGAAAATCCGCCAGACCCTGGGTCAGCTTCTTTTCCAGCTTGGTCTTATTCTTACGAATCTGACGAATAATGGTATCGACAGCGTCATCCAAAGCGTCCAGCTTATCCACAGCGCTTTTTTCCGCCCGGAAGATGTAATTATTATTTTTTATGGTAAGCTCCACGACAGCCATATCTTTTATGGCTGTAACAGCCACGTTGACAGTCGGGTCTTGCAGCACCTTTTCAATTTTGATCAATTTCTTTTCTGCTTTCTGCTTAAAATCATCGGTCAAAGTTACTTTTTTTGCGACAAATACTACGTTCATAGTCAGCCATCCTTTCTGAAATCCACTCCGAAGCAGTGTGTGCCGAATTTCTGCTTTGGACACAGAAAATGAAAAATATCGTTTTCTGTAATATTAGTATAGCACATTTTCATAAAAAACACAAGTAAACTTATTTTTCATCCGTACTATAACCTGTCAGCAAGACAGAAATTTTTTCGTTCTGTTCTTCCTGTTGTCCCTGTAAATCAGGTGGACAACTTTGCCGTGAACATATTCAGGGAGAGGTTTTTCTCCTCTCCCTGAATATCAAAAAATTTTTTTCTTTTTCGGTTGCGGCTCCGTTCGGACCGATGAATCCAAAAAATTCTTCTTCCACACAGAGATTCAAAGCGCTGATTCCTCTCGCCTTACCATAATTTTTAGTAAGATCGATTGTTTCAATAACCGGCATATTTTTTCCTCCTGATCACAGATGAAACAATGTCCATCCGATATTGGAAATTTTTCCTATGTCTTATATTATATCGCAAATGCGATACTATTCTCAATCACACAATGCTGTATGAGTATAAACACAGCAAAATGCTGATGCACTTGAGATTTACCTTTGAATCATTGAACACATTAAACAGTCCCGGAGAATATATGAGGTATTATCGCCAACTGAGGAAGCTTACCACAAGGCAACTTGCAGAGAAGTTAAACATTGTACCGGCAACAGTTCTCGGGTATGAACAGGGACGTTTCCCGATACCGTATGAAATTGCAAAATCTTTAGCAGATATATTTGAGGTTTCCGCCGACTTGTTTTTTGATGACTACTGTATTTTTATAGGAATGCCGTACCAAGAACAGTTGCGCACTGTACGAAAATTACACAATTTAAACCAAACCGATTTTGCAGTTAAAGCCGGTATCAGCCCGAGTATCTATTCAAAATGGGAATCAGGCAACCGCCGTCCATCACGAAAAATGTATCAGCATTTAAAAGCGGCTTTCCCGGAAATATAAAGGCAACACCGCATAATAGCGGATGAAGATTGTCGTCAGTCAGCTGTTGAGCAGAAACACCGTTGAATTTCCGAATATCCGCTCTGATATGCGCACCAAATCAAGCCGCCAGACGGGAAGGTCTGTCAGCCAGAATCAGGTTTGCCAGAGCAAACAGCATATTCAGTTTTGCCGTCTGCTTTCGCAGATCTCGGCATCGTGTTTTTCGGCACCAAGCTGTCCCTTGACGACAGCCAATACATGCTCCACTTTTACTCTCACTGATGATTTTTTGTGTTCTCTTCGTTTAATCTGTGCCTGCGAACGTCCGGAATTCTTCTTGTATTGGGATGGTCTGCGATTGACTTTGTACCCGATCTTTTTGCCCTGCTTGTTTTTTATGACGGCATCTTCCCGCTTTTCAACACCAAAGATAGCCGCTGTCTCCGTAAATGACTTCTTCTCGCCTATTAATAGCTTTGAGGTCATGCTGACATCGTGTTCGTTGGCTCCGGTCACTTCCAAGGTGTAAACAATTCCACTGTCTTTATCTACCCCAATATGTGCCTTGTACCCGAAATGCCAGTCTGACCCCTTTTTCACCGAGTGGGCATCCAGATCCCGTTGTCACTCCTTGTTTTTGGCCGAACTCGGTGCCTCAATGATGGCGTAATCCACGATCGTCCCCTTCTTGAGGATCAACCCTCGGTGGGTCAGTTTTTTTACTACGAGAGCAAAGAATTTTTCATGAATTTGGTGGTTCATGAGCAGGTTGCGGAATCTGCCGATGGCGTCGCCGTCCGTAATCTGATTACTGGATTCCACGCCGCAGAAATCCGAAAAAGTCTGGCTGTCGATGGCCTCACTTCAAGTGCTACACCTTCGACCTCTCGGACAACTCTCCGTATGAAAATGTATTGTCAGCATGTTTTTTGAATCACAGAACAATGCAAGAAAAAATCTCTTAGGACATACCCCCTCATTTTGGACCGAAAATCTGTCTTAGGAGATATAGATATGTATTACGATCCAAATGAACTGAAAAACTATCCCGAAATCATGAACAAGGAGCAGTTTACAAAGCTCTGCCACATTGCAAAACGAACGGCGCTGTATCTGCTTGAATCGGGACTTGTGCCCTGCGAATGTACTGGACAGAAAACACGGTGCTATAAGATTAAGAAATCGGATATCGTCGCGTTTGTAAACGATAAAGCGGTCAATCCGAACAAATACATTCCGCCCGAGCATTGGTATATCTACGGGAATGGTGAAAAATCCTTCACCGTCCGCGTGTACCCCGACGGCTCTATTTCAAAAGAAAAAATGAAAGGGTATTATAAAAATTGCCTTGCCAAATACCCCGACCTTATGACAACGCAGGATGTTGTACGCTTCACCGGCTATGTCCGTGAAACCGTAGCCAATTGGGTAAACAATGGCCATTTGCAGATCCTCACAAAAACCTATACATTCCACATCCCAAAGGTCTACCTCATCAACTTCCTCTGCTCCGATTACTATAACAATCTTATCCGTAAAACTCCGAAACATGTAAATGCTCTGTGGCAGATGAACAGGTAATCGCACATTTAACAGAACGGATAAAATGATTTATAATGTGAGCATAGGAGGGATAATGTATGAAAGACGAATTTGTAAAAAGCATCGGTATTTGGGGACAGCGTCATTATGACTATCTGAGAAAGAACAAACCGATGGTCATCAATGTCATGCGAATGAACGGCACGCTTGAACGGTATTTGCAAGATACTGATCGCAACGCCCATGAGATGTTCGACAAGCTGATGAAAGAATTCGCCGAGTTCGAAGGCGTCACAGAACAACTCAAAGCTAGCAATCAATTGTCATGGGTTCGGCGGATGAATAACATTCGGGAACGAGTAACAGAAGTGGTCAATGCAGAAATGGTGTTCGTATGAGAAAGAAAAAAACTATCTTCCTCCGAAACTATCAGCCTTGATACATATATCAGCTATTCCAAACAAACAACAAATCCGAACTCATCTCCAATCAGAGAAAAGTTCGGATTTGTTCTGTTTGTTTTATTGATATTGGCACGCACCGATATCCGGCGCCCCGACAGGAAGCTTCTTTCCGAAGTAATCCTTTTCTCCGTTGTTTGAGATTGTTTTTCCGGCCTTTAAACAAGGAGAACTACTTGTGAGCTGATATCCCTGGACTTTATTTTTTCCTGCTCCTGTCCCTGGTGCGCTCAACATCGGATCCACTCCGATTTTATTTCCACTACCCAACTTGATACCGCCCTCTGCGTGAGGAGATTTAGCAGGGCTTTTTCCAAAAAATATGTTGTTCTCAAATGTCATGTTGACAACTGCATTTGATGTGCTGATTCCCTGGCCATCTTTGTTATCGACAAACTTTCCATAAGAACCGCTAGCCAGCGTATTGTCGTTGACAAAAATATTATTGGTAAATGTCGTATCATTTTTATTTGTCCAAAGTAAGCAGTTGATCGTACCATTAGAATATCCTTTTTCGGTATAAAAAGTATTATTGTATACTTTTAGTCCGGTCACTTCTTCGCCTTTAATTGCAATCAGACTATTCAGATCATTTTGACTGATATTATAACGCACCGTCGTTTTACGATTCCAATGGCCATCGCTATCCGTACAGACCAGCAAAAAGCCCCCTTCATTATCATGGCTGTAATTATACTGCACGAGGGTATTATTGCAGTTGATGTCCACATCGAGTCCTTGCCCATCTCCGCCGGCTAGCTTGGTATGATATACCTCATTGTACTGCATTACAGCATTATCCGAATTGTGTGGCCACATACCTGCAGTTGGAAAACTTTCATTGAAACAATTGTTGTAAAGCAGATTGTTTTCCATGATACAACCGTCAGTGGTGCTGATCCACATACCGTCAGATTCTATATCATGCAGTACATTGTTCCGAATCACCACATTAGTGCAGGGCAGATATGGCTTTGGCTGCAAATCCCATTTTACCCCTTCCCGTTTTCCGAACATGGAACTGATGATAATTCCGCAACCGCTAATGTCAGAAATTGTACAATCTTCAATTCTGAGATCATTAAATTTGTTATTCACACCAGCCTCCCTGTTCTGAACAAAAATACCGGCTGATTCTCGGTTGGCATTTGATTTAATGTTGTGGATATTCAAATTTTTCAGATAAATGTGAGATAATACAGGAGATGTCATATTGAGTCCACCGGTCGTGATATAAATTCCCCGCCTTTGCTCCATGTTTCCGTTTCCGATATTGGTAATTTCCAGATTGCTGATTTCAATATATTGGGAATTATGAATCAATACAACCTCTTTATCCGAGCAGTTGATAACGGGCTTGGCACCCGTACCATAAGAACTAACAATAACAGGCTTATTTGCTGTCCCATGCGCAACAATTGTCAAATGCTCTTCAAAGATACTGCCGCATTTTAACAATATTTTTGCACCGGGGCCCAAATCATAACTGGGAACAGCAGAAAGAGACTGAAAAGGACTTTTGGGACTAAGACCGTCGTTGTCGTCATTGCCCGCTTTGGAATCTACATAAAAGGTATCGGTATAAAGTCCATCGGCATTCGGTTTTCCATCATTACCGGAAGATATCTCGCTTTTTGCCGAAGTCAATGCCGACGTTTTTTCAGATGCAAGATTGCTGTTTGGTGATACCACGTTGCCGCTTTCTACATTTTCTATGGCAGAGTTTTCTGCACTTTCTGTTTCCGACGCCAAATTCCAAGTGCTTTCGGCACTTTCCGAATAGACAGATTCTACCGAGCCGGAGTTTTGAGATGGACTTTTCCCACATCCTGCAAATGCGGTGGTCATGATGAGCAGTGCCGATAAAAGCAGAGCGATAAAATATCTCGTGGTGCCGGTTCTGTTCACTTTCAATTGCTATTCCCTCCTATTGTATAATGATTTTCCGATATTGCTTGTCAGTTATTTGAACGACAGTTGTTTTTAACTCTTGATCTAAATATTTCTGATACCGCTGATCCGCAATTATCTTTTCCAGCAGAGGCTCTACACTATCATAGCTGCGATATTTCCCGTTATCCAGCAAAAAAGCTGCTTTTTCCTGCTTGGCACGCTGATAAAACTCCTGTTTATCCGCATCAGTGATTTGAAAAGTAGTCTTTGCCAGCTCTTTGATCAAATTATTCCGTCTTTTTTCATGGATCAACAAGAAAAAATCTTTTTCTCCATATTCTTCGGGACCGTATAAATCACCGCCGGCAGAAACTGTGCGTTTCCGACTCTGATTCTCTGCTGACAGCTCCTGCAAAAACTGCTCATAACCGGCATCCTGAATAATTCCATGCTCCAGCATTAATTTCTGTTCTGTCTTTGTTATTTTTAGTTCTTCTAAAGCTTTTTCTTTCACCAGTTCAGACGGAACTTCTCCGCCAAAGGAAGCAGACCAGAAATCTTGATCTACTTTTGCGCCGTAGGTGTCCGCAAAATATTTTGCAACAGGCGCCCGGTATTCCTCAGCGTACAGCAGCAATTCCTCTCGAGTAATCTCCAGACCGCCGATCGTTCCGATCGGTGTAACAACTTGATCTCGCGGAAGAAAACGCAAAAGCATAATAACAATCATTCCGGAAATTACTATACCAAAAAACACAAGGGCAAAAACTGTCCTTTGGTGTTCTTGCCCGAATACGGGATTTTTCTTTTGTTTTAACGCCGTATTCATGACCATTTCTTTCAAACCTTCTCCCGCCTATATCACCGCGGTACAATTGCGTGCTCCTTTTCCAACGTATCTTTGAGCTGTTCCAGATCAATGACTCGCAGATTTTCTTCTCGGGCGATCGCCGCGGCTGCGCCTGCTGCCTGTCCCATAGCCATACAAGACGCCTTGACACGGTAGGCGGAATTTGCCAGACGATCACCATAGATGCACCGTCCGACAGCTAACAGATTTTCTTTGCCTTTCACCAACATTGCTCCCAATGGGATCGTCGGAACAACGCCATTTTCCAGAAAAATATTGTGCAGGGATTTGTCACCTACTTTGTGTAGATCAATCGGATAATAGCTGTAACAAACGGAATCCGGGTACTTTTCCCCACTGATATATTCCTGCGCTGTGATATAATGGTCACAGCAAATCCTACGGGACTCACGAACCGCCACTTCCGGTGCACAAGCTGTAATGGCGATTTGCTCTGCTCCTTTGACATACCGTTTCGCCCATTTTAGGATTCTGGCTACAGACTTTCTCCCTTCCAATTCGGCATCGCTGCGGCTTTTGCTGTCAGCTCCATTCAACACAATGTGATTGATGTTATTGCCATGAGAACGAAAAATCTCATAAGGAGAACCATCGACCGACCAGAAATCATGTCTCAACAACTCTCCGGACTGCAAAGCTTGGTCAAAAGTTTCTTCAACCTGTTTTTGATCGATCTTTGCAAGCTCATATCCGGTCAAATAAAAGCGTAGTGTTCCCGGCTGTAATTCGTTGTTTCCAGGATTACCGAGTTCATATTCAGCGCCGGTGTATACCGAAAGATCCCCATCTCCGGTCGCGTCAATAAACTGTTTGCCGCTGATTTGTTTTAAGCCGTCCTTGGTTGCCACTACAATTGCTTTCACTTTTCTGCCATCATCAGAAACAACGGCGTCAGCAAGAAAATGATGGAAATACAGTTCCACTCCGGCTTCCCGGCAGATCTCGTCTGCAAGGCATCCGAACATGACCGGATCTACGGAAACATTCATCAAGCTATGGTGAATACCAGGCGAAAAATCAGGGATTTTTGCAAACCCTTCTGCAGCAAGTCTTGTAACCGTTTCCCATCCGATTCCGGAAATAATTTGCCTGCCATGCGCATAAAACAATCCGATTTCCGGGTTTCCTCCGGAAGTAATCACGCCGCCCAATACGCCGTATTGCTCGATTAAGGCGGTTTTGGCACCAAGTCGCGCTGCCTGAACCGCCGCACAGTATCCTGCCGGACCGCCTCCACAGACGATTACATCGTAGTCACCTATGTTTTCCAGATGCTTTTGATACAAGAATGGTTGCATATGCTGAGCTCCGTTCTTTATAGAATAATGTCTGCCGAACAAACCAAGAAAAACGCAAGATTTCGTATTTTTCTTGGTTCAGATATTTCCTGATGCGAACACAGATTGCCAAACGAAAAAACACTTTGATATCATTATTGACAAATGGTTTAGTATAAGATAAGTCACAAGCCACAAAGCCGATATTCAATATTACACTTCTGTTTCTATTTTCAGCGTCACAATCTGATAAGCATTAAGTTGCGTTTGAACTTGAAAGCCATCTGCAGAAAGCGGCCGGATTTTTTCTTCTTTCATATCGGTCAGCACAGCAGACCGAATCGGCTTGCAAAAAGTAAGGATGTCCTGCTGCTGAGAACCGGTCGGATTATACAGCCGGAGAATCAAGGCTTTTTCATCATCCTCACAGCGCTTCAGGCAGGAAATCACAACATTGTCGTTCTCCTTTTGCAGGAAGGATAGCTCCTGTGCCAACATACCGCCTGTCCCGGCTCCCAACTCTGCCGAAATCAAAGGAGTGATATATTTGCGGGATTCCGCAATTACCTGAGCCGTTGTCATATCCGGTTTTCCAACATAAATGGCATATTCAAACTGCTGTTTCCCATAGCATTGGGAAGTTTCCTCTTCAAATCCGATCAACAGGTCATTATGAATCGGGAAAGTATTAGTTGCCGCACGAAATAGGGTAAGATTGATAACCGCCCCCTGATCGCCGGTGGTTCCGACCTCTTTTAAGCCCTTGGTAAACAGCGAAAAGCTTGCTGTATCATCTGACAGATGTAAAAAGTTCTGCATAGCCTGCCGTTCCAACTCGGGACCTTTTTTCCCGTTTTCATTCGTAAAATTATCCACATCGCGGCGGCGGATTTCAAACGGGCTTTCCCAATCAGCCTGTTCCGTCATGATACCGGTCGGGAAGCTTGCCAACATCATATGATCCCCGCATTGATTGTTTAAACTGGTTACAAAGTCAATTCTTCTGGAATCTTTTTTCAATGTAACCTCTGTTGCAGTTTTCGTTGATATAGTATGTTTACTTCTAGCGTCACGGCTTTCATTCAACGATTCGGGAACATCTAATGTTATTGTGATGCGATAGGTAGCTAATAATGAAGAATTGGTAATCAATTCAATTTTGGCAGTACCTCCTTTGTTAGAAAGGATACTGTTGTGATAGGGCTCTCTGTGAACCCAGAAATCCCCCGCTGATCCAATATCATATATGGTGTTCAGCCCACTAGTCGTTTTGCCGGTCTCGTAGTCATAAACATCAAGAGTACCGTTTGGCTGAATGGTTATCCGCAGCAGACCGTTGTCCAGCACATTGCCCGATTTTGCAATGGGGTTATAAGGAAAATATCCCAACGGAAATGGATTGGTTGAGGTGGCAAGATTGCCCTTTTTCCGCTTCAGCTTTAAAATTTTATAGCCCATTGCCGGAATACCGCAAATATGTGCCATGACCTCAAAACGGTCACAGTAAACCGATTTCGGTCGGTTTTTGCGGTGAATCATGGCAAGGTTAAAATCTTTCTTGTCTAACTGATATTGCTCCACTCGGTTGCCATCGAGATATTCCAGCCAATAATCCTCAGCTAATTCTTCCTTGGGGATATCCAGCGTTAGACGAATGGTATCGTCGCGTTCATACGGAGTAGTATTGAATACAACAACAGAAATATCATCCTTATCGCCCGACAGCTTGATTCTTTCACAAATCCCTTCAACTGCGCGGCGAGTGACCGAATCGGCAATCTCCTGCACCTGCGCCAAACGATTCAGGTTATCTGTTTTAATTTTCGGATCGCCGGAACCGTGCACAGAATCATGTGCCTGTGTTGCAAGCAAATACTTCCATGCCAGATCGAGAATATCTTTTTCATAGGTGCCGCCATTTGCCAATAAGATGGCGGACAGCGGCTCGGCGTAGTTGATGATTGTATTTTCCGCTGTAAACATCGCCTGCTTGATTTCTGAATTGGTTCCCATGGTTTCCGCATGAACATGATTGATGGGGCCAAAACGCATCTCGCCCTCATATTCTTTGAGCGAAGAAAGATCAATATCTTCCTTGACTTCTTCAAAATAGGCGACCGGATTGGAATGAACAAGTAAGACCTTACCGTCCATGATTCGGTTTGCCATTTTCAACGCCTCCGGAATTTCTTTCAACGGAGAGGTAAAATCTGTTCCCTCAAAAGCAAGAAACACATGCTCAGCAGCGCTTTCTGATAACAAATCCATCACGGTATTTACCGACTCTTCTATTTTTTCCTCGCGAATATGGATGTCAGTCTGCAGCTCCAGCGCATACTGATTTCGGAACGTTTCGTCATTCATATGGCATAGACGAACCGTATCATTAAACTTGCTCTGCCAACCCGGCTTTTTCGCGTCTCCACCCAAAATCACCGGAATGTCAAAATCAAAAAAGAAATTCCAGCGTTTTTCTTTTCCTAATCGAGTGGCAAACGCCTTAGTTCCGTCCGGTGCTCGCCAGATAAATTCGCTTTGCGGGAATTCTTTTACAGAAGCGCCCTTGTAAAAGACAATGTCGTGGATGCCAAATCCCGCATAAACCTGTGGCAACTGTGCCATCTGTCCAAAGGAAAAGATGGAATAGCCCAGCTTCATGGGTTCGCCGAATTTTTTACAAAATGCGTCCCCCACCAGTAAATTCCGGATGATAGATTCCGGATTCACTGAATAGCAATCAACCAGACTATACCAGGGGCCAATCAAAATTCTGCCGTCACGGATCAACTTTGTCAACCGCTCACGCATCTGCGGTCTGACCTCCAGATAGTCCTGCAGTACTATTGCCTGACCATCCAAGGTAAAAAAGCGATAATCCGGGTCATTCTCCATAATTTCAATCAACTCATCCATCATTTTGACCAGCATAATACGGGTTTCCTGAAAGCCGTGACGATGTTCCCGGTCAAGATGAGAGTTAGACATTACATGCAACTTTTTCATATACCATGCTCCACTCTGTAGAATTCATTTCTCTATTGTCAAGCTGTACCATGCCGCTTAAATCTCCGTCTCCATCAACAAATGTTACAGCTTCCGGATTTTCAAAAGTACAGCCGCAGATCACACCTGTCGGCCGATTATCCACATTCCAGTTTACAATCTGAATCTGGCCGGCATTGGGATAAATTTTCGCCCAGTTGTTGTTGCGAAAAACGCAATTGATAACGCTGATATTACGGCTGACCGGCATCAAGGAACCATCCTTGTTTGCCAAAAATTCCAGAGCTGCTCCTGCGTTGTTATCAAATGTACTGTCTATGATAACACAGGTATCCACATCGGTTTCAAAATCAATAGCGCATTCATCATTTGTTCCGGTATGCGGCATATTTTTGATCGTTACATGATCAATCAACACATTTCTTGCCAACTGCAAATGGATTCCCGCAGCACCCCATGGAGCGCCTCCCGCACCAACATCTATTGTAGAATTACGAAAAACAGCATTGGTGACGCATTGAATAAAAAGGCTGGAAAGAGACACGTCCGGAACATTGTTATGATGCAGATGAAGATTTTCAAAAACAACATCACGAAATTTTTCCGGTCCGCTTTCCGTTCCGTCACAATTTTTATGGTCGCACCAATCCAACCCAAGTCCTCCGCCGGTACGATAAATTTCGGTATTTGTTACCCGAAAATCAGACAAAACCTGCTTTTGCTTTGTTTCAGCCGTATCTCTTCCGGTGACGCAAATACCAAAAGAAAAGCCTACGCGGTCATCACACTGATAATCCCGCCATGCCGGATTGGTACTGGATGAACCGCTGGCACGATAGATGCCGTAAAAATCATGAGCAATGATGTTATCGAGATAAACAGAGCGATTGTCAAAATCATTGTCGTAAAACAGAACGATTCCGGTTCCGGCGTTACATACCTCTATGTTGCTCATTTTGAAATAAGAAGGATTGTTCACCCGAATACAGCGTTCTGAAATATCCCCGTTTCTCTCTATTTTAGGCATTTCTCCGTCACCATAGCAAGATACCTCAATGAAATTGTCGGGCGTTCCTTTTCCATTGATTTCGAGAAGGCTGTTCCAAATGCATCCGCGTTTGAGCAGCACTTTATCTCCCGGCTGTAACAATAATTTTTTTACATTTTCAAAATCGGCAAAAGCGGTTTCCGGTGACAGTCCGTCATTTGCATTCCGACCTGCTGTATCGATGTAATAAGTGTTCATATTCGCTCTTCCTTTCAGAATAGGATGTCTAAAATTTCTTCAAAACTGTCGCAATAATAATTGCAAAGTCCTTTGGTTCCGCTTTTTTCAATGTTTCCGCCCGACATTCCAATCGCCGGATAGCCCGCAAGGCGAATCGAGCAAATACCGGCTCCGCTGTCCTCAATGCCGATCACATTGTTACGCTCCTCAAAGCTGATCCCCAGACCAACGCGGCAGGTTTCCGCGTAAAGCCATGGATGCGGCTTGGGAGAAAGTTCCCCCAAAGTTCCAGGCTCACCTTTACGTAGCGGATAACCGGCAGAAATAATGGCGTCATAAAACTCCTTGGGATCGCCCATGCCCAGGCTCTGAAATGCCGACAAAATTTCCGGCCACGCCTTTTCATACAGTCCGGAGGTCACCAATCCGATTTTGACGTTTTGTGCTTTTAACTCATATAGAAAGTCTTTCAAACCCGGTGCCGGAACAAAAGCGTTTTTTCGGCCGTGTCCTTCCATGATTGCCTGCATTTCCCGATTTGTGTGTTCAAAATAATATTGTCGTGCGGTCTCCAGAGATTTATCCGGACAGTATTTGCGAATACAATAGCTAAGATGTTCCGACACGCTATGGCCGGATACAAACGGCAGATCTGCCTGCTCCAATTCAAATTTAGGATTACCAAGCAAAGAGGCAATCGACATTTGAATGATCCAAATCCAAAATTCCTCGCTATGTACGCTGGTTCCGTCCAGATCCATCAAAACGGCCTTCGCCGGCTTTTGATATTCCGCCGCATGAAGCGGATAATAAGCAGGGTAACCCATCTCTGATTTAACATAGGCCAGGGTATTGCCGTTTTCAAATCCGATCAGTTCCATTTTTCGATCTCCGGTCGACACAATATCTGTGACGCCGTTCTTACCTAATGCAAACATGCCATCGGTGCTTGCTTCCAAAAAGAGAAATCCGTCTGCGGTTCGGATCTCTCCAACGGCGGGAATGTTACCTTTTGTTTTTATCATAGTCCTATGATTCTGTTCGTTATCAGAATCGGTTCCTCTCCTTTAATGTATGTTTACAAGATTAGAAAACAGCCGCTGTGTTGTCAACTTTGAAGGTTATTTTACAATTACCTCATTTCCAGGTTCTGCCGAATAGCTGGTACCGCCCAGCCACTTACAGTCTTGGAATACAATGTTTTTACATTTATACTGCGCCGGAGCTGATGTGTTGTCTTTATATCGAGTTCCGATCTGCACAATATTTTTTCCTGCACCCGATAAGGATTGGAAAGAGCAGCCTTTAAATGTAATATTTTTCGGAATCGGTCCCTCAAAATAGGTTTCGTTTTCCACCTTCAGCCAATAAATGTTAAATTTACAGTTTTCAAAGGTTCCGGGGCATCTTACCCGAACCGTTCCCTCAATCGTTGAATTTTTTACCATATAATTCGGATTCGCATAGCTGTAAAAACAGAAATAGGTATTATTGTCCACTTTTGGAAGTTTAACGCTGCTTTGGAACGTAACCGGATTAGTATTGATGACCTTTGTAATCTTTCCTTCACCAATCAGTTCTCCGGAAAAATTATCATACGCTACAAACTCATCTCCGGCTTTTAAAGAGGGGCGTCCGGCATATGTACTGCCGCCCTCCATCGGTGCAAGAGTAAAGGTATCCTTGGAAGCGTTGATCGTTGTCGGTTTCATACATACAGAAGACAGATTGAAAGCATCATCGCCAATTGGTCCGATATCGCATTTGTCCCAAACAATCTGAGCACTGTTGTCCTTGACATGAAAACCATCTCGCCAGCAAACCAGATGAATCTTAGAACCCGGTTCCGGACGGAATGAAATGTTGGTAAAGGACATTCTTCCCTCATTGCAGCGAATATCAAACCCAAATTCCGGCAAACTGTAAATCTTAATATCAGACATCTGAAAGCTTTTGTTTTTATTAATAGAAAATGCGCTTCCTCCGCCATCGGCATGAGAAGTTCCCGGTACTGGAAGGATAAATTCTTCTCCCGTTACGGCCTGCGCTGCTTGGCCGGTACTTCCGGGTTTAATATGAAAACGATACTGCTTGGCTCCCAGTTTGGTATAGCCGGTTGAGAAAAAGTGCAGCCGCTCGTTCTCTTTGTTGCGAAAAGCATAAAAGGTGGACGGCGCTGTCCAACCGCTTGGAATCACAATTTCCTCTGTGGTACTGAAATCAATATAATCGCCGCCTTTGCCGATAACCTTGCCGATAACAAACGGCTTTGGCGAATAGTCAAAGATGAAACCGGAAATGCTGCAATTATCTGATTCTGAGATGACTCCGATTCTCACCGGAGACTTCAGCAGAATTTTTGTGTTGCTGCCTTGAATATGCACATTTTCAGCATATTGCAGATCGAACAGTCGGTTATTATCATTCGACTCCGGAACGCCGGTCACCCGGTAGGTCTTGTTTGCTTGAAACTGTACGATTTTTTTGGCACTCGAATCTGCCGCAGCCGCGGCTACCGCTTTGGAGATTGCTTCGCCGTCATTGGTTTTGCCGTCTCCTTTTGCGCCGTAGCTTTCTACTTTAAATATTTTCGTCTTGGTTGTCTCCGGTGTAGAATCCACTTTAGAACTGGTTTTCCCGGAGCTGACTGAATGGCTTGGTTTAGAAGAATCCGGTTTCACTGTATTCTCGCTTTCTGTTGAGCTTATTTGCTGTGCGCTTTCTGATGAACTGTCAGCAGAAACGCTTTCAGTATCAGAGGAATCTGTCACACTTCCCGTTGATACCGTATCGTTGCCGGACGAAGTTTTTTCATCTTTGCAGGCAGTCACTGTCAAAAGCAGCATAGCAGCAAGGACACCGACAGTCATGCGTTTGATTCTATCAGTTTTCATAAGTACCTCCACCTTGTTATTTCACAATCAATTCATTGCCGTCATCGACTTTGATGTTTCCTTTTTCAAAACAGCAATGATCCAATAAAATATTTTTACATTTATAAGTACAATCCCGTCTGCCGCCTTCTCCCTGTGTGCTGACGTAAAAAATTTCTGCATCCGCTTCATATGGTGTTGTAAACCTACAATCTTGAAACAGAATATCTCTCGGAATCGGCCCCTCTACATAGCTTTCGTTTTCCACTCGTACCCAAAAGACATTGAAACGGTCATGCCGAAAGGTTCCGCTTCCCCGGACTCGAACCGTCCCTTCAATATTGCAATCCTCGATCAAATAACCCTGATTGCCATATTTATAAAAGGCAATCTGCATCCCCGGTTCCAAAGCTGGCAAGGCAGTATCCGAGCGAAAACAAACATCCGTTTCGCTTTCAAACACTTTTTCGGCTTTGCCATAGCCGATTTCTTTTCCGGTTTTGAGAGAATAAGCACAAAAGGCATCTCCGGGAGCAATCCGTCTGGTTTTTCCTGCTTCTGCCGGTAAAAGATGAAACGTCCGATGATCGTGATCAACGGTTTGTACTTCCAACTGGACGCAAGACAAATTAAACGCATCGTCTCCTAACGGACCGATATCACAGTTTTTCCAGATGATCGGTCCCAGATTGTCTTTGACATGAAATCCGTCCCGCCATGATACCAGTTGAATTCCCAGTTTCTCATCCGGACGGAACACGATATTGGTAAAGCTTCCTTTGCCCAAGTTGTATCGAATGTCAAAGCCAAATTCCGGCAAACTGAGAATTCGAATATCGGAGAAATGAAACTCTTCATTTTGAGTAACCAAAAAAGCGGCGCTCCCCATGTGGCTTGCACCAACATAGGGCAAAATGAATTCATCTCCAATATGTAGTTCTTCGATTCTGTACCGAAAGCTATCCCGAATGTTCATCCGGTATACATTTTCTGCAAGCTTGTCGTAGCTGTCAATAAAGTAATGATACCGCTTCTGCGCCGTATTTGGAAAAGCAAAAAACGGACGCGGTGCATCAAAATGTAAACCATCAAAACCCAACTCCTGTTTGGTGTAGCAATCCACGGTTCCTTCCACTGCATCAAATGCAGTGACCGTGCCAAGAATATAAGGCTTTGGAGCGTAATCGATCCGAAATCCCGAAAAGCTGATGTTTTTGCAGCCTTCCATACAAACGGCACGCAGCGGTGATTTTATTAAAAGCGTTGTGTTTTTTCCCTGTATCGAGATGTTTTCAGCATCCTTTAACAGAAACAGATAATTCCGCCCACCTGTATGGTCGGACTCTGCCCGATATACCGCATTTTCTTGAAACAAAATCACCTTTTTTTCTGCGCAATCCGATATGGCAGCCTGGACGGCGGCTGCAATCGCCGCGCTGTCATCTGTCACTCCATTCCCGGACGCTCCAAATTCTTCCATTCTGAAATATTTACATTCCATTCGGTTTACTCCTCCTATATCAGCCAACGATTCCGACCCGTTCAATACTTTCTACAAAAAAGCGCTGGGCAAACAGGAACATCAAAATTAACGGTAGCAGGATCAATAACACGCCGGTACTGGTAACCAACGGATAATACATAGATAAAGTCATATCATACTGGTTGGTTCCTAACATTTCATAGATTTCGCTGGTAAATCTCGTCAGATTGTAAAACGTATTGGAAAACACTGATTTCCCTTGTAGAAAAACAGTTGTGTAACTTAAATCGTTATACTGCCAAAGAAATCCGAAAAGCGCTACCGTAACAATTGCCGTCTGCGCATTGGGAAGCATAATTTGGGAAAACGTCTGAAACGAATTCGCGCCGTCAATAAATGCAGCTTCTTCAAACTCCTTTGGCATATTCCGGAAAAACTGGGTGAAAATCAAGATAAACAAACCGTTCTTAGTTCCCATAGCAGTAACTGCAAGTAAAGAAAACGGCCAATAGGTGCCAATTAAGCTGATGGACTCACCATTTATTAAAGAAACGATCCCCAACGGATCAAACAATTTAAACTGCACATACATGGGATACAAAATCAGGGAAGGAGGAACAATAATAGTGAAAACCACTAATGCCATAAACAGTCCTCTCAGCTTAAAGCGATATCGAGCAAAGCCATATCCAACCAATAGGCAGGATACCGTTTCCAGAGCAGTCACAAGCAAGGAAAGCAACAGTGTATTTCCTAAACTATTCCAATAATCCAGAAGGATAATGGCAATTTGAAAATTTTGTAAAGTAAAATGCTTTGGTATCAGAATGACCGTATTGTCAAAAACATCGGTTCGTTCCATAAAAGCTTTTGATATCATGGTTAGAATCGGGTACAAAATGACAAAACAAAACCCAATTAAAAAAACGGCTTTTAATAATCCGACTGCAACTTTTTTCACTACCTTTTCAGTCCGTATAACTGCCGGATTTTCCTGAACGGATTTTATCTCAACCCGCTTTCCCTTTAATTTCATAAATTCCATGTTCACGACTATCCCTCTCTTAAAAACTTTGCCGGCTGATTGATTCCGCTCAGTCATTCTGGTAAAATAGCTTTTTGCGGCATAACAGATAAATGACCGTAAGTATCACAGCAATACAGAGAAAATAAATCCAAGACAATGCCGATGCATAACCCATTTCGTTTTTATTCAGCGCAAGACTGTTAATATAAACCATAACAGTATTTAACGAAGACCCAAAGGAATCGACAATGGTGTAAATGGTATTAACCAAAATCATAGGTCCTGTCATAGGAAATGTAATAACCCAAAAAATCTCCCATGCAGTTGCTCCCTCTATCTTAGCAGCTTCATAACTGGATTCCGGTATAGAGTGCAAAGCTGCCAGAAAGATAAAGATCTGGATACCGGAACGAATCATGATACTGAAAATATTACTGATTGCATCGTTTAAGTATGTGATCCATCCGCCGCCGATCCCCATTGCGGCAAAATATTTATTAAAATCAATGGTTTGGAGTGCTGTAAACATCTGCTGCGTTTCTTGAATCGAAGCATTCATTTGCGCTCCGTTTACGGCACTTGATGTATTCTGCATCTGCATAAAGAGGTCAGAAGCCAGAATCACGGTCAAAAAGAACACTGATTTTACAAATAAGCTTCCCCGAAATTTGTTCCGCAGCAATAACGCCGCAAAATAGGAAAATATTAAAATCAGGACAACATCAATCAGATTAACAAGAGAATCGACCAGTTTCATCGGAAATTCTGCATCCCCGCGGAACGCATGAATATAATTTTTAAATCCGTTAAAGGTGATTTCATAGGTTTCTTTGTTCAATGTCCCAAAGCTGTAAACCGCCGTTTGAATAATCGGCATCAGAAAAAAGAGCAGAAATCCGATTATCCAAGGTAAAACATAAAGATAGCCCTGTAGGGATCTTTTCTGCATCAGGGTCAATTTTCTTTTTTGCATTTACGCTGCTCCTCTCTCCATGATAAATCCTTTTGCCGCTATCTCCGCTCCGTTTATTGTCACTGCTTGCTCCGAATAGTTGACAAAAATCGAAATTCCATTTTCATAAGTTGTTTCATAAACCTTTTCCTGCAATTTCCGATGTCCAATAATAACCTGATCTCTGACTTCTGCCAGTACGCTGTTCATTTTTGTATAGTAATCCAGAATATCTGATTCCCAAGTTTCATAATGATTCGAACATAAATAACTGTAGTCGGTATTCTTGGTCTTAGAACCCGGAGCACTCATAACTTTAAAGTATGGCGATGCACCGTATTCAATTGATTTGAGCATATCATCTGTAATAGAATAGGCAGTGTTTAACGGTGCAGCTGAATAATCTTTATATCCATGATAAACAATTTGATAAAAGGGGATTGCTTCATCTGTTACATTATAATTACTGTCATTCACCGGAACATTGAGAATAACATCTGCAAGCGTTGCTGCATAACCATATGATCCGTTGATCATTAGCTTTTGGGATTTCCTTTGCTCGGCAAGCAGCTCCTGATATAAATTGACAGCAGTTTGCCGGTCAAATAAATTACCAC
Source organism: Clostridiales bacterium (assembly GCA_029007575.1). GTDB lineage: Bacteria > Bacillota > Clostridia > Oscillospirales > Ruminococcaceae > HGM13222. The sequence continues at coordinate 20,295 of JAQXIB010000123.1, forward strand.
CGGTGTAATCTGCAAACACTTCATTTGCAATATCTTCCATGCAAACAGCACCGATTTCCAGCTTGTCATATTTCCGGGAAAACCGCGCTATTGCATCTTGCAATGCAGCGGGACTTAAAATGCTTCGATAAGCAACACCCGACAGAGAAACTTGATCATAACTATAAAATTTTGCGCCGTTCTGATCCAATTGCTTGGCCGACATCGTCAACTGATGAAAGCCTTTGGAATTTGGCGGAGCGGTCAAAAAACTGACGGCAGGATACAAATCAATTTGATGCTCTTTTGCAAAATCTGATAATTTTTGCAAGCCTTTTTCACCGCCGAGATTTCGAACCACAGAAAAATTTCCGGCATAATCCTGTTCCAGACCACCGCCAAACCAACCTGAATACTTTAAATTAATATGATTAATTTGATGATCCAGTAACCGTGTTAAAATTGTCTGTGCCTGCTCAAACGTTGTCAGAGGTTCTGTTCCGTCATAGTTAATCCCTAAAAAAGATTGTATTTTGTTAATAGAACCAACCATTTCCAGATTTAACGGGATCGATTCTGTTTTTTCTAGCTTTTTCATTCCCTTTTTCTGAATCAGGTAGTTTCGGTAATAGGTTGCCATTCCGGTATAATCCGTTTCTCCGGATCGTAGGAAAGCATATCGAACGCGGATATTCCCTTGATAAAGCTGATCCTGTACTGCAACAAACTTTGATTCTTCCGAAGCCGCGGCAATCGAAACCTTTTGATATGCCAATGTCTGGAAGGACGCAAACACTTCATTACGTTCACTCAGTGTCCCTGCTGGGTTTGCGCCGATACTGGCGACCGCTTCGCTATCCTCAATAATTGCCAGAAAAGCATTATCCTTTTCTTTTAATCCAAACACAGGCAAAGTAGAGTTCTTCACTTTGCTCGGTTGGTTTTTTATTTCCAACGTTTTATCCAAGCCGTACACATTGCTTAAAAATGGACTGACATTGGATTTTTCAGTGTCAAAACGGATTAAAGCACCGCTTCCGTCCGGTACAACCAAATATCCCTCTTTCTCCTTGCTGCTTCCAAAATTCTGAAGCAGCTTAATCGATAGAGGCGGATAGTTGTCGGTATAACTGATTTTTTCCATAGGCACAGTTACAATCAAGCTTTCGTGGTCAAGCGTATATTCAATGGTAATGTCAAACAGCTTCTGTGGAACGATTGTTTTGTTAGTATCTGCTGAAGCCTCTTCTGCCATTGCCTTGGTGATATCGGTAAATGTATAATGCACTGCAACACCGTTGTCGATATCCTCACTGCTGAAATTCCCATCCTCTACGCTGTTGGTAAAGGTGTTGACTGACTTAAACGCCTGCAATTCTTTGTATTCCACCTGTATGGGAGAACTTAGCAGCTTTTTGGTATCCTCTTCAACGACCCCGTCCTCTTCCAATTCCGGAGACACACTGTACCAGACTTTTCCGGTTCGTTTATCTGCTACAGCAATATAACCTGTTTGGGATTGGTAATATAAGACCAGAAAGCTGTTTTCCTGCTTCTTTTCGTAATCCTGTAAATATCCGCTGTCTGTTTCAGACAAAGCAAGCGGAAAGTCTGATGCCGAAGAAGCATAATTAGTAAAAGAGAATTGTTCAGAATTGATCTGATAATCTGCCGCCTGAAGGCCATCAGAACAAGAGCAGCAGGACAAAAGCAATATAATAGCCGATAAGACAGCCGTAAGCCGATGTGATAATTTCATGCTCTCACTCCTATACCCTTAAGACAAGTTCTTTGTAAATTGAAAAAAGGAAGCTGACCAATTGAGTAAACAGGCTCATGAACAACAGATAAACAAAGATCAAAGCAGCCATTGCAACCGCGGTCAACAATATTGTAAACAGCATTTTCCCGATAGAATATTGGTGTATCGTCATAATGCCGGTAAACAGTAGCCAGAAAAACCAAACCCATGAGATAACTGTTGCAGCATTCAAATAAACTTCTTCTGAATAAGTTGCAATATTGGATATAACTGCAACAGGCAATTGAATCAATACAACCGGCAGACAGGAATATCCCAAAGTCATAACAATATCCTTAAAGGATCCTTCGCCCGCCATCAAGGTGGTAATGGACCAATTTGCAACACTAAACAGCAAAAAAACGATCAGCACTTTGCCGATTTCAAACATAACATCCACTGTTGACTGACTTTTTATATTAAACAAAAAGCCGGTTATTTGAACAGATAGGATGTTGGAAAGGATCAACAGCCCAATAAAAAGCAACGGTATATGGAGCCGGCCTTTTCCCTCGCGCTTCATATCCCAAAAGCCATCAAAAGGATGGAACATGATATGCAGGGCAAATTTAAGATTTTCTTTCATTCCTGATAACCATACCTTTCTGCACTTTTTGCAGTTTGAGCCACTCGCACCGAAAAAACGGAAGACCAAATTTTTAATGTTTTCTTCTTTTACTCAACCGTCTGTAAAGGTAATAAGCAGCGATTATCACAACAACCGCAATCACAAACGGCCCCAAAAACTTGGATGCCACAACTCTCCTGTATTCTGAAAAGGCTTTATTGTAACCGCTGGTCAATGTTACTTTATCTCCCCGATAATTCCCAAGCTCAAAATATTCCATTGCCTCTTGATACTGGTTCTGACGCAGAAATACTTTTCCGATTTGTGCATATGCCAATTCGAAATTGGAGTTTAAGTTAATGACTTCTTGCCAGGTTTTCACGCTTTTTTCATACTCACCCGTATTATAATAGCTATCTGCAATATCAATCAAATTGCCGTATGCGGTTCGTTTGAAAACAGTGATTCTACCATTAGCCTCATCGGCAACCAAAATATCGCTGTTTCTGGTTTCAATGGCAGTAGGTGCCATAAAGGTTCCCAACTGACTCCCCAGGCTGCCGAATACATAAAACAGAAATCCCTCGCTGTTATAGACAAAAACGCGTCCTCTTGCTGAATCCAAGGCATAATATAATCCGTTATCTCCCGGTACAATATCGGTAAACAAAGAAGTCTTGAATTCCGTCTCATCCGCATCCTCCGGCATAATATCGCCGACAATGTCTACATAGCCATTCCGGATCAGAACATCTTTTCCCGCCAGATTCAAACGTTTAATCGGTGTAGATGTATCAATTGATTTAGAAACCGCATAAATAAACCCATCAGAGTCAAACGCCATATTGGTATATTCGATCGGGACAAATTGTTCCAATTTATCTCGCTGTTCCTTGCTCATCAACTTTTTCCAGATTTTTATAATGGGATTTACCGTCACCTTATTACTTCCGACAAAAGAAATAAACTTTCCGTCCGGGTCAAGCTGTAAAATACCGGAGTTTTCATTTCTGGAAATTACATAGATGTTTCCGGAAGCATCTGCGCCTACCTTGATCGGTAAAAACACATATTCATCCGCTTGAGCATTAATCGGTACAACATCTTGAATGATTTTTTTACATTTAAATTCTGAATCCAGTATCACGATTCTCTTTTGATTGGTATCCGCGACATATATGTCACCCGACTTTGTCACAAAGATGCCCTCCGGAGCGGCAAAAAAGTCGATCAGACCATCGGCTCCATCAAAAGAATCCAGCTTTTTCACCAGCTTGTAATCCGAATCCAGCACCAAAATACAGTTTGTCGCCGCATCCACGATATAAAGGTTGCCGTCTTTATCAAAACACATATCCTTAGGCTGCAGCAGAGGAACGCCTAAATTTGAACGATCTAAATATCGCTCCGGCGTGTAGGGCACAGGAGAATATTCTGCCGTCACACTACCGGTAGAGGTCGAATAGGTATAACAATCATACGGCACAGTAGCAGAAACCTGAGCAGACACAACAACGACCAAAAGCAAAACACAGAGACAGGAAAACAGCTTTTTTGTTTGTTTCACAATATCTACTCCTTCATTCCTGAACTAGCCATTGTTTCAATAATCTGGCTCTGGGTCAAAATAAAGAGGATAAACGGCACAATCAGTACAATGACGCTGACTGCTGCCCCGGCTCCCATCCGGATTGTACCACCGCTTGAAATCTGATGCAGCGCATATGGAAGAGATTTCAGTTCTTCCCGATAAATATAAGTTGTGTTTTGGTTGTTCCAAAGATTTTGAAAGGAAAATATCGCCAGAGTCAGCCATGCCGGTTTGACATTGGGCATGATGATTTTCCAGAATACCCGAAAAATACTGGCGCCGTCTATTTTGGCTGCTTCAATCAGACTGTCCGGAATTTGGGACATAAACTGTTTCATAATATAAAGACCAAGGCTGGTCCCCAATGCGGGCAAGATAATGGCCAGATAATTATCGAGCAGATTCAGTGACGCCATTGTCTGATAATTGACGATATCCGATACAGCCGGAGCAAACATCAAAGACGTCACAATAATGGAAAAGATAATGCCGCCACCTTTTAAATTCAGTTTTGCAAGGGGAAAAGCGCACATGGAAGCAATGATGATATGTCCCACTGTTCCGACAACGGAAACAAAAACAGAGTTGAATACATATCTGGAAAAAGGTACCCATGTAGATGACATCAGCGTTGACAAGCTCTTGAAATTTTCCAGTGTTGGCTTTTGCACAATAAACTTGGGCGGATATACATATAACTCATTAAGCGGCTTGATGGATTGAATAAAAATAAGCAATACCGGCAAAATGCTGAAAACTGCAAAAAGCAGCAATACCAGAAACATCATAAAATTTCCGCTTTTACTTCGGCTGAGTCGACTGGCTTTGTTGGAAAACAACCGACCGAAAAAGCCTTTTTTCCTTACTTGTGTGTTCATACTCTTACTTACCTACCTTGCCGATCAATTTCTGGGAGAATTTATTCGCAAATAAAGAAAATAAAAACAGTACAGTTGCAATTGCAGAAGCATATCCTCTTTCATAACGAATAAAAGCAAAATCCTGTAGGTGATGCATCAGGGTGTGCGTTGCATAGTTGACGCTTGGAAATCCGGTCATAGCCGTTGCTACTGTTGCTGTGGTGAAGGTGTTTGTGATTGCAAGGATCGCGGACAACAGCAAATGCGGCACCATCATCGGCAACGTTATATACCACAGCTCTTGAAACCGGTTTTTTACACCATCCATAGCAGCCGCCTCATAATATTGCTTATCTACTGTATTAAATCCGGCGCGAAGCGTCAGAAAAGAGGTGCCGAGACTAACCCAAAGCTGTACAATAATAACAACCATCATCATATATGTAGGATCGCGCAGCCACTGAATCGGCTCTGTAATAGCGCCCAGTTTCAACAAAAAGCTGTTGAGATAACCATAGATATCCCCGTCAAACACAATCAGCCAGATGGTAAAAGTTGCCTGGGACAAAGTCGGCAGATAAAAGATAACCGTAAGAATAGTTTTCCAGGGGTTTTTGAATTCGTTAACGCACCAAGCCAGAAACAGGCTCAAAAAATAACTAAGCGGTCCCACGACAATGGCAAGCAAAAAGGTGTTTTTTAACGCAATCGGAAAAACCGAGTCAGTAAAAAACAACTGGACATAGTTGTCAAACCCTAAAAATTTCGGGCTTTCAAAAACATTATAAGAAGTAAAGCTCAGTCCGATAGCACTGATGACAGGCCAGACGGTAAACGTAAAGAACACAAGCAGATAAGGGAGCATCAGCAGATATCCCTGATAATTCCTTTTCAAATAGCTCCAGCCACTTTGTCGCGGCCTTGTCACAGCAACACCTTGCATATCTATTTCCATTCCTTTCAAACTTTACTCCTTTTTCAATCTAGTTCAGACCGAATTTTTTCCGCATTGCCTGAACTTCATCGTTTATCATTTTATTGTGGTCAATAATGGATTCCCGCGGAACCAGACCGTTATTGATCACAAGCGTTGCCGCTGTTACAACATATCGCACCGTCATATATCCGCCGGGTGCCTCTGCAACTGCCTTTGTCTTGCGATAAGCAGTCATGATCGTATCCAACTCATCAGCTGACCACGGCAGCTTTTCCATCGCCTCCATTGTAGCGGGCGCATACCGTCCGGCAGGTCCCTGAATGTTTTCTACCTCTATTCCATAAGCAGCCTGGATGTCAGCAGAGGTCCACCATTTTAAGAATTCCCAAGCCTCTTCTTTCTTTTCGGAATTGGAAAAAATCAGCGCTCCGGTTGCCGACGCACTTGCCGTATGATCAACGCTTCCATCTTCCTTGACGGTTCCGGGCATTTGGGTGAAGCCCCAAAGTCCGTTGATTTCCGGCGCTGCTGCCTGAAGCGTCGTGTAAAAGGTATAAGGCATGAAAACAATCGGCGCCTCCCCGGTGCGAAATCGGGTAGTATGGTTAATTTTCTGGCTGACCTTATATTTGGTATACAAATCGGTAAACTGTTTAAAAGCTTCAATCGATTCATTGGAATCCAGCGTACTTTTGGTCAGGTTGTTATCATAAACATTTCCGCCTTGTTGGAACAAAAGAGTAGTAAAAAGGTCAATGCTGCTGTCAGACAGATTCGGTACACCGATTTCCATATATTTATTTTGCAGCTGAGGTAGGATTTCATAAACTTCCTGCCAAGTATCCGGCACCTTGATTCCCAGCTCGTCCAAAATATCCTTGCGGTAAAACATCATATAAAAGGTGTACTTGTCCGGCAACGCATAAATTTTGTCCTGATAACGGAAAGGAGTTAATGACTCCGGATAAAAGCGGGAAATAACCTCATCAATATCCGCAAATTCAGAAAGATTGTACACCGCGTTTCGGTAAGCATAATTCATCGGATAAGTACTGGCCAGCCCTACAACGGTGTCGGGTCCTCTTCCGCTGGATACTGCCGGCAGAAGCACAGAAACATCGACCAATCGAATATCAACCCCTATCCCGGTTTTGGGGCTGAACTCATTTTCTACCAAGGCCTGAATCGCCTGAGCCTGATCTCGTCCGGTACCGACCACGGCAGCTGTGCTGTTCAGCCAAAGCGTAATGTTCTTTTTCCTATCTTGCTGCTCTGATCCAATCGAATTGTAGTCCACAAAAAATGAAATCACAAAGGATTTTATCTCGAACCAAACCTTTTCAAAAAATCCGGCATCCGCTTTTCCTGATTCGGTGTTTTCAGAAACAAATTCCATCCAGTCAATCAAAAGCGGCTGGCTGACTGCGTTTAACTGAAAATCCGAAAGGTTACTGATATTAGTGCGGAAATTATCCAGCCGGGCAGGAATGGTTTCCATATCCTCCATAAAGCTGTCTAACTGAACCTGCATTTTTTCCATTTCGGAATACCCGGTTCCTTTCGTGCCGGTCAATTCAAAAAAGGAATCCTTGACCTCTTTGAGTTGTTCACTCACTTTTTTCAGTTGTTCTTTCAACTCCGGCAGAGAAATTTCAATGTTATAATCTCGGTCGGAATCCGGGTATGATCCGGTCAGCATAAACACCTGACGATAACAGCCGTTAAGTTGCACAATGCATTCATTCAGTTTCTCGAGCAGCGCAGAAAGCAGTCCTACATTGTTTTCAAGCCGAATCGTATGTGTGCCTTCCTTTAAATAAAAGAGATAACTGCCGTTTGTTGTATCTCCGACTTCAAACATTTGCCAGCCGGATTTATAATTAAATCCGATATTATTCGCCTCAGAAAACGGGACTTGCCCATCTATCAACAATCTGCGGTAAGAAATAATGCCCGGATTCTGATCCTGCTTGCCGCGAATGTTCAGCTTATAGAGTCCTGTTTTTTCAACTTCAAACTCCCACTCGATCCAACTTTTCGGCTCCGCCCAATGAGAACCGCCGATAGTATTAATCACAATGTTGGAAAGGCTGATCGGGCTGGTGGCTGGAGAGGTTCTGTCGCTGGACGGATAAAGAACCGCATCCGATTTTAACGAAGCATCCTCGCCCTCAATATGTATCGTTTTTGTTTCTCCGGACTGCGGATATCCGCTTTTGACTTCCTGATATCCCGGCAAAGAAGCTGCATTGAAAAAACGGATATAGTCAATTGCCATAGGCTCTTTTACCGAGGTGATCCGCAGCGTATTTTTACCCTGCTGTAATTTTACTTTTAATTCTGTATTTGCGTTATAATTGGAGCCTGTCAGCACCACCTTTTGAAAAGCCGGTGCCTCTGTCTGTGCAGGCCGCAAATGGTTCCCATTTGCATCCTTTTCAAATTGATCTGATTTATTTTGATAGATCCGCTTAAAGGTCATTGTTTCAAGATCGCTGTAAGGAATCTCGCCGTTAATGCTGATCTCCCGCTCAATCTCGCTTCCCTTACCTGGCAGCGGATAATAATTGATTTCGATTTCATAAAGCCCTTCCTCGGGCACCTCAAATTCCCACTCCACATAGCCCTGTGCTTCTGTCCGGAGCGGGGTCATCACATCATCCAGTTTTTCCAGTACCTTTGCGCAGTTTTCTCCGCTGGTACTGTAATCCTTGGCAAATAGCTTAATTTCCTGTTTAGGTTCAACCAAGTCGCTGTTTGCGGCTAAATATGCAGAATAAGACATGAAGCCTGTTGATTGTTGGGTATCTGCCTGTCCCAATATATCTGTTGTTTTCCCGGCAGCAAAATCTATTAAGTTACTTGCAAAAACTGCGGTACACAAAATCAGAGATAAAGTCCTTTTACCAGTCTTCACGTTCTTACCTCCAGGCGTCCGTTTTATCAGCTTGGGACGCAATATTATCAAATCTTTCCGTGCATTGCACAATCATAAATAAGCCCGTATCAGAAAAGCGGCAATCCATGTTCCGGCGGCAAAAGCCGTCGGAACACAGACCACCTGTTCTGCTTTTATTTTTCTGTCTGTTTTAGGATGTCAACTGACAACCTTGCCGCTATAAAGCTCGTTAACCTTGCTGTTAAGTTGATTTTTATATTTGGCAACAATAGATTTTACTGTACCTTTGTTTGCCAGAATATCCGGCCATACGGTTGACTGGAGCAGCTCCAAATTGTAGCTGTTCGCCATGGTGTATACCGGTTTTTTGGCCTGCTGCTGGAACAGTTTTGCGCTGTTGTTATCCAGCGTGGATTTGATTGCGTTAAACAGTTCTTCGGATTTTGCCGAAAAAGCGATTTTTTCTTCTCGGCTGGTATCCCAATATGCCAGCGCATCCTGTACCACGGCAACAATCTCTTTCGGATTGCTCACCTTGGCCGGCACAACCGCCATATCCGGCTGGGTTCCGCTCGGCACAACATAATCGCTTGCTTTGGGGCCTTTCGGATAATAAACCCAGCCAATATTTTTGATTTTCATATCCTGTAATGCTCTACCGTACCTTGCATGGCAGGAATACATCGCGACCTTGCCGGTGAACATTGCGCCAAACGGAGAATCGGTACCGAGGTTTTTCAGTTCTTCACCATTCGGAACAGAATGATCCACATTGTGCAGATCGGCAATAAACTGCAACGCTTCAATTGCATTTTCGGAATCCAGTGCAATGGAAGGCTTACCATTTTTATCAAACTTCAGCAGACTTGCATTGTTAGTGGAAATGAAATCCAGCCACGGATCTGTAGAAGTAAACGCATAGTTGTCCCGCTTACCGTCGTTGTTGGTGTCGCCCTGCTTGAGCATAAAGGTCTTACAAACCTTACGGAATGTATCCCATGTCCAATTGCCGTCATTGACATAAGTCCATAAATCAGGGATGCCCGCTTTGCTCAGCATATCTTTGTTATACCAAATACCGTACCCGTATTCGTTGGGCGAATACGGAATGCCATATCTATGACCTTTAAACCAGCCCAGATCTTTTACCTGCTCTACTTGCCAAGTTGGATCATTTTTGAAATCATAGTATTCGTCCAGCTTTAGGATATATCCTGTGTTTGCCAAATAAGGTTCGATGTCATAACCGCGGAAAATAGCGGCGTCATAAGTTGCTTTACCGGACTGGCTGTCTGATTTCAACTGTTTTACAATTCCTACATAGTCCGTATTTTTTACAAATACGATTTTGCAGTTAAATTTTTTCTCGGTTGCTTTGATACTCTTATTAAACACGGTGTCTTTTGTTCTGTCGGTATAATCCTGCTCTGTTACAATCTTGATGGTCCGTCCTTTTAAGTCATAAACAGGCTCGGTAAAGGTCTTGCCGCCGGACTGCTGTCCGGAGCTTGTTCCAGTAGAGGTACCGTTGCCGGTATTATCTTTTGATGTATTATTTTTACTGTCGTTTGCAGTCGAATCGGATTCTGTCGGTGCGTCCGATTCATTAGCGGATGCTTCACCCCCTGAGTTTCCTTCAAGTGTGGAAACTTCGCTGTTGGGCGAAGACGCGGTATCAGAAGCCTTGCTTGATGAATCACCGTTTCCGCCGCATCCCACCACCATACTGCTGAATGTTGCGATTGTAACAATCAGAGCAAACATTCTCATCAGCTTCGATTTCATCTTTCGTTTCATCCTTTCCTTCATGCTGAAAAAATACATCTGGATACGGAGAAGTGCACTTTGCATTGCTCCTGAAAACGGACGGATAAACGGATTCCTTCATTTCATTTTTATGCGTTTTTCATCTGTTTTCCTTTTTATCAGGTGCAGAAAAGTACACTTTTCCGTGTTGTATTCTGTTTTATCGATTGCTTCTTTTACGGAACAATACGATTATTCCACAACCAGAGATTAACAATAGCACAGAAGCCAATACGAACCAGTCGTTGATACCGGTTTTTTCCGGTTCTTCTATTGTTTCGCCATCACTATTGTTGTCACCGTTTTCGTCATCGTCGCCCCAATCAAAGATCGGATCGTCATGGTCGCCATCACCGTTGTTGTCACCGTTGTTGTCACCGCTGTTGTCCTCATCGCCGCCGGAAGTTGTTCCGTCTCCTTCGCCGTCTACATACTCCGGCGCAGTATCTCCGTCATACGTCACCAGGCCGATATCGTCGACATAATAAATACCGGTTGCACCCGAGGTCGCCATAAAGATCTGGAATCGTACTACATCGTTGAGTTCTTCGGTCGTAACGTTAGTCAGCGGGATTCTGACAAAGCCCTTGGCATTAGCAGGAA
>JAQXIB010000124.1 GCA_029007575.1 Clostridiales bacterium
AAACAGCAAAATGCATCAAAAAGCTTGCACTTGGAGTGGATGAGAATGTACCGATATAGTAATGGACAAATTCGTTTATCAGATTTCAAACAACCCATGGGAATGAATTTGAAAGAGGACAATCGCTGGGTAAAACGTGCATTACTCATTCCATGGAATGATATTGAAAAACGTTATGCATCCTTGTTCACAAATCGCAAAGGCAATGTTGCTAAGCCATTGCGTCTGGCACTTAGAGCCTGTATCATTCAGGCGGATTACGGTTATTCTGATGAAGAAACCGCTCTGCAAATACAGGAAAATGCGTATCTGCAGTATTTCTGTGGATATAAAGCTTACGATGCCGCAAGCCGAGTGCCAAGAAGATTCGCAAATGCATCGGTCAGCAGCTGCGGTATCTGCATCGTAATCTGAATACCATAGAGGAAATGAAAATAGCTCGTCCAGGCATGCTCTCAGAGAAACAGCAAGCGCGTCTGGATACTATCCATAAGGTGTATGAGCAGCAAAAGATCATGTATGATACACATACACATCATGTGCCAGATCGTATTGTAAGCCTGAGTCAGCCGTGGCTGCGGCCAATTGTGCGCGGAAAGGTCAAAACGGCTGCGGAGTTTGGTGCAAAACTGGATATCAGTGTGTGCGACGGCTGGACACGATTGGAACATTTCAGCTTTGATGCCTACAATGAAGCACAGAATTTGGTAGACATGATTGAGCGTTATCGAACTCGTACAGGTCGGTATCCTGAGCGTGTGTTGGCAGACAAAATCTATCGAAACCGCGAGAATCTCAGCTATTGTGCGTCACACAATATTCGCCTGTCCGGACCTGCTTTAGGACGTCCTCGAAAGAATGAAGAACGGGACAAAAAACAGGATTATCAGGATCAGAGCGATCGAGTGAAGGTAGAACGGCAATTCAGCTTGGCTAAGCGGAAATGTGGATTGGGAATGATTGTGACAAGATTGGAAAAAACAACTTGTCATTGTCTTGCTATGTCCGTTTTGCTGCTGAACCTGCGAAAGCTCCAAAGGCTTTTGCACGCCTTTTTTCGCTGGTGGTTTTCTGTAGGAAAAATGCCGTTTGTTCAGTAGACATTACTTAATGCTCACTGAACAATTCAAAAACAACAGCAAAATGCTTTGCTATCGTTGTTTTTGAATTGACAAAGTGCAAGGTTTTGATTGTTTTTTGAGAAAACCTTGCACTTTGTATTTCGATTTCATTCTGAAATCGAAATCTGTGTTTGCATCAAAGAATGTCTGAACCCAGAAAAATCCGAAATTTCGGATTTTTCTGGGTTTGTACGGCGATAGCCGTTCGAACAAATCAAATTTTTGATTTGTTCAGTAGACATTATTTATTGATGAGTGTATATGTTCCATATTGGCATAGAAAAGTATTTTCAACAGGGGTGACGGATCTGTTGCAGGGTGACGACCGCGGCGTTCATATCCTCTCATTAACGGGGTTAAATCCATCTCATCCACAATCTGATCTAAGAGCCGCACACTGTTATCTGCCGGTATGATTTTTTGCAAAAACCGCGTCAGCTATTCGTTGCATGATCCGGCTTTTGGTACAATCATTCATTTAAGATAAGGTTTTGCGACAGCCTCTTTCAGTGATATCCACGCTTTTATTTCCTGTTTCAGCCGATTCACTCCCCAAACCCGCCGTTGACCCCGATCACCTGACCAGTGATGAAATCGGCGGCATCGGAAGCCAAAAAATAAATCATCTGCGCGATATCCTGCGGTGTTCCGAGCCTTCCCAGCGGTGTTTCCTCCTGTAATGCAGAAAGCGTTTCTTCGTCCAAATGCCCGTTCATATCGGTATCGATCACCCCGGGCGCAACACAGTTAACGGTGATTCCGGATAGACCTTCTTCCTTTGCCAACGCTTTTGTCAAACCGATTACTGCCGCTTTGGAAGCAGAATAATGCACTTCGCAGGAAGCGCCCTTTTCACCCCAAACCGAAGAAATATTAACAATTTTCCCTGATTTTCTGGCAATCATCCCCGGCAATACCGCCTGACAACAATAAAAGACACTCTTGACATTGACATCAAACATCTGATTCCAGTCATCATCGGTAATATCGGTAAACAGTTTTTCCTGCGCAATCCCGGCATTATTCACCAGTAGGTCAATCTTACCGAAGGTTTGCATCACCTGTTCTGTCATTTTCTCCACTTCATCCCGCTTTGAGACATCAGCCTGCACCGGCAGTACATTCCCATATTGCTTGGCAAGTGCCATGGCCGGCTCGGGGGTATGCAGATAATTGACCGCCGTATTCCAGCCGTTTAAAGCGAACAACTGCGCCGTGCTGTACCCGATCCCGCGGGAAGCACCGGTAATTAATACAGTCTTATTCATCTTTATGATTCTTCCTGTAACTCAAATAGCTTTCTAAAATGATGGTTGCAGCCACCGCGTCGACAACCTCTTTCCGCTTTTTTCCGCGCGTATTGGTCTGATTCAGATAATTATGCGCAGACACCGTTGTCGAACGCTCATCCCACATTTTCACCGGAACACCAACCAGGGCCGCAAGCTGATCCGCAAACATCTGACACTTTTCCGCCCGCTCCCCGATGGTTCCGTTCATATTTTTCGGATATCCGACAATGACCTCCTGCACCGCATATTCCTGCACCGCATAAGCCGTTTTTTGAACGGTAGCGTCAAAATCTTTTTCATGAATCACGCCGACCGGAGAAGCCAAAAACTCTGTTTTATCACAAACGGCAAGTCCGGTACGGGCATCGCCGAAATCCACTGCCATAATTTTCATCGACTGAACATTCCTTTCCACCCGCTTACCACGGTTCTACTTTTCCCACCAGTTCGGTTACTTTACCGATATTATGGGAATCCAGATACGTATTTAACCCATCGATCACCTTTAACGGAGCATACGGATCCGCAAAGATAGCAGCGCCCATCTGCAGTGCCGAAGCGCCCGCCAGCAGCATTTCTACTGCATCCTGCCATTTTTCGATCCCACCCATGCCGACAACCGGAATCGAAACCGCATTAGCTACCTGCCATACCATCCGCAGCGCCACCGGAAACACAGCTGGTCCGGAAAGTCCGCCGACATTGTTTTTCAGAACGGGGCGGCGGGTATTGATATCAATTTTCATGCCAAGTAGCGTATTGATCAGCGATACGGCATCTGCCCCCTCCGCTTCCACGGCTTTCGCAATCTCCGCGATGCTGGTCACATTGGGAGAGAGCTTAACCATTAAAGGCTTTGTGGTTGCCTTTCGAACTTTTGCAGTAATATCCGCGGCGCTGGAGCAGGAAATGCCAAACGCCGCGCCTCCCTGCTTCACATTCGGGCAAGAGATATTTAGCTCGATCATATCCACCGCGGTATGCTCCAGCTTCTGCGCGATGACCACGCAATCCTCCGCAGTGGAGCCGGCGACATTGGCAATAATACGGGTGTCTTTGGTCTGCAGGTTTGGCAGCTCATGCTCAATGAAATAATCAATTCCCGGATTTTGCAAGCCGACCGAATTCAGCATTCCGGACGGCGTTTCCGCAATACGCGGCGGCGGATTGCCGGCTTTTTCCAGCAAAGTCATTCCTTTCACGGCAATGCCGCCCAATTTGGAAAGCGGATAAAACTCCTCATACTCCCTTCCGAATCCAAAGGCTCCCGATGCGGGAATAATCGGATTTTTAAACGTGACACCGGCAACATTCACCGTTAAATCAGCCATATTGACAACCAACCTTTCTTGCATTGCTGGGAATATATAAAAACCATATTATTGATATGATTTTAATCTCCAGTAAACAGTATACTTGAAATTCCAAAAGAACGCAAGAGATAAGTAAAAATTATCTGGTAATCCCAAAAACTCCCCGAAAAAGGGGGTACCCCCTCCGGACAATCCGAAGGGGGCGTATCAAAATATGGAAAGAAGTCTGTCTGTTTTATTGACGCGTTATCCTATCGATAACGCTGATGGGAATTTTCTTATCCCTCGTAAACCAGGTTATCTGCGATCATCTGATCCACGTTGGAAGCATCCCACCATGCACCGGAAATAGCAACCTCTGCTTCAACAGCAGTTCCTTCTACCGCTGCGATTGCCTGCATGACTGCATTATAACCGATCTG
>JAQXIB010000125.1 GCA_029007575.1 Clostridiales bacterium
CCTTCCCGGGAGCCGCGCAGATTCATTTCACTGGACGGCTCTGAAATGGAGCGGAATTGAAATCCTTGTACCCCTACCGCAATTCCTTTGCACAAGCCGTCAATTAAAATGACAATGAATCC
The DNA here is from genome assembly GCA_029007575.1 of Clostridiales bacterium. GTDB lineage: Bacteria > Bacillota > Clostridia > Oscillospirales > Ruminococcaceae > HGM13222. Next base: position 123 of record JAQXIB010000125.1, read on the forward strand.
CGACATGATAAAGCTGAAAACGCTTTCACAATCATAAACATCAGTTACATCGATGCCAATGATGATTTTTTGCTCAATGTAATCATAGATATCAATCGGCGTTGTTTGAGAAGCAAACTTCGCTTCTTGAAGCGGCTCAAATATCATCTCTGTCATGGTTTGCAGATCAACCATTCCTTCGTCCGCCAAAATTGCCACGGAATGACCGTCCAACAAAATTTCCCTCTTTAAAAAATCAGAAGAATTACGGTATTTTTCCATAATGGTAACCAGATTATCATTTAAGTTTTCGGTTAACTTACTGCTTGTTTCCGGAGGCTCAGCTTGCCCTCCGCTTTGTCGTTTGATCTGCATATACCGTAATTTATCTTTGAAAAATCGAAACATTATTATTTCATACCCTTCTGCGGAACAGTTCCGAAAATCGCATAGCCGTTTGAACAAATCATTTTTTGATTTGTTCAGTAGACATTACTTATATTCATTGTTACCACTATTGTTCTGATAATTCAGAAAAAAAAGGAAATACTGAAAATATCATGCGCAAACCCACGGAAAAGAGGAGCATCCACCATGCTAGTAGTATTTATCAGAGCCGTATTGCTTTATTTTCTTGTTATTTTTTGTATGAGACTCATGGGAAAACGGCAGCTTGGCGAATTGCAGCCTTCCGAGCTTGTCACTACCATCCTGATTTCCAACATTGCCGCGCTTCCCATTGAAGACACTAATATTCCGATGATTCTCGGAGCTGTTCCGATTCTGGCGCTTGTGATGTTTGAGTTTGCCGTGTCCAATCTGTCGCTGAAAAGCAAACGATTTCGGGCATTTTTCTCCGGCAATCCGGTTGTCATCATCAAAGACGGCGTCATCAATCAAAAGCAGCTTAAAAAGCTGCGGTTTTCCATCGATGATTTAATGGAAGCGTTACGGGAAAACGGCATCTTTGATATCAAGGATGTCAATTATGCGATCGTAGAAACCACAGGAAAAGTCAGCGTTTTGCAAAAATATACAGCACAGACCATCACTCCGGAGATGCTGGGAATAAATGGCGCCGACCAAAAACCGCCTCTGGTCGTCATCAGCGATGGAGCCATTATTTCTTCTTCTTTGGAAATATTCGGTTTTTCGATGGATTGGCTCAACAGAAAATTAAAATCCAAAAATTTAAATGCGAAAGATGTTTTTTTAATGACCATCAACGAATCCGGTGAAGAATACATTGTCCCAAAATCCATCTCATAAAAAGGAATGAGGATTGCCATGAATCGTACCATAACTATATCTATTCTGTTTATTATCGTTGCCGTGCTCAGCACAATGGGTATTATGAATACCTATCAGATGAAAACACAGATGAAAGAATATCTGCTCGCCGCCGAGCAGGCCGCCATACAGGGAGATATCGAAAAAGCTGTCAAAGAATCGGAAAACATTCAAAAACAATGGGATGAAAAAGAAAAATGGCTTTTGTTATATGTCAAGCACAACGAAATCGACACCATCAACCAATCGATCTCTGAATTGAAATTTTTGATACAATATCAGGACACTGCGGAATTTTGCTCCAAAATCAATGAAACGATCACTATGATCGAACATGTGTGGGAATCCGAACTGCCGATTTTTAAAAATATTTTATAGCGAGATCACATCACACACTCCGCTGATTTCCGATCGGCGGCTTCTCTCTTTTTTACGGAAACAGCAAGGATTATTTTTGATTTTTGTATTGTTATTCCGAGAAAAATACGTTATAATATTAAAAAGCAAAGCAGAGGCTTTTGCCTCTGCGTTCCGCATGAAGTGGTGATTTTCTCGGGAAAGGAATGAATGATCAATATGCTCAATGAGTTGGCCGCCCAAATATATGATTATGTTGCAGAAAGAATACAGGAAAATTATTCTCCCACCGTTCGTGAAATCTGCACCGATTTGGGAATCAAGTCGACATCAACCGTACATAAATATCTGAATATGCTGATCGAAGAAGGCTTGCTGGAAAAGGACAGTGGTCTCAACCGAGCGCTCCGACTGCCAAACAGCGGTCATTCGACCCAAGTCCCGATATTAGGTAAGGTTGCCGCCGGTATGCCGATTACCGCCATCGAAAACATTGAAGGATATCTTCCTTTTTCCGGACTGCACTCCAATGACAAGGATGTTTTTGCCTTACGGGTACAGGGAGAAAGCATGATTAACGCCGGCATTTTGGACGGCGATTATATCGTCGCAAAGCGCACCTCCTATGCGGAGAACGGGCAAATGGTCATCGCAATGATAGAAGACGAGGCTACGGTCAAAACCTTTTATAAAGAACACGGACACTTTCGATTACAGCCGGAAAACGACACCATGGAGCCGATCATCAGCGAACAAGTCGTTATTTTGGGACGAGTGATCGGATTAGTCCGAAATTACGAATAATCGAACAGCAGGGGCTGCCGCATTTGCGG
>JAQXIB010000126.1 GCA_029007575.1 Clostridiales bacterium
TCAAACGCGGAGAAAAAAAGGGATTGTATCCTGCTTTGGAGTTGGCGGATATTTGGTTGGAGCGTGCGCTGAAAGACAGTAACAAAGCATAAACCTGCAAAGCCGTGCGAAATAACCGCACGGCTTTGCGTCTATCAATACCAATTCCAGTAATATACAGAAGGGCGGACACGGATGGATAATCTTTCCAACATCGGAACAATCAAAGATATCCTGCAACGGCATGGTTTTTCGTTTTCAAAGTCATTGGGACAGAATTTTTTGATCAACCCCTCGGTATGTCCCCGTATCGCGGAAGAAGGCAACGCCAAAAAAGGCTTTGGAATGATCGAAATCGGTACCGGCATCGGCGTGTTGACCGCCGAGCTTGCCAAACGGGCAGATAAGGTGGTTGCCGTTGAGATCGACACCCGTTTGCAACCGGTGCTTCAGGAAACACTGGCGGAATTTTCCAACATAAAGGTCATTTATGAGGATGTTCTGAAGGTGGATTTGAGGCAATTAATCGAACGGGAGTTCGCAGGGCTGGAGGTCGCCGTTTGCGCGAATCTGCCTTATTATATCACTTCGCCGATCATTATGACTTTGCTGGAAGCACGACTTCCGATCAAAAGCATTACGGTTATGGTGCAAAAAGAGGCGGCGGTCCGCATCTGCGCAGAGCCGGGAACCCGTGATGTCGGAGCGGTCAGCTTGGCGGTGCGGTATTTCAGCACGCCGCAGTTGCTTTTCCATGTATCAAGGGGTAGCTTTATGCCGGCACCCAATGTAGATAGCTGTGTGATCCGTCTGGATGTCAAGGAGCAAACACCGGAGAACGTTCGGGACGAAGCGTTTTTCTTCCGTTTGGTACGTGCCAGCTTTTCACAGCGCAGAAAAACGTTGGTGAATCCGGTATCCTCCGGTATGGGAATCAGTAAGGAAATCGTTCGAGAAACGCTGGAAGAACTGGATATCAAGCCGACGGTGCGGGCGGAGGAGCTGACGATGGAGCAGTTTATCGCCTTGAGCAATCGACTTTCGGAGAGGGTAGAGCAACACTGAAATGTTAGATTTTGTAACCGAAAAACAAACGGTGTGGGAATATTTGAGCCGGACGAACAAACCGATCCTGCTGTATGGCATGGGGGATGGCGCCGATAAGATTCTGAGGGTGTTTGCCGAGTACGGAATCACCTGCAGCGGCATCTTTGCCAGTGATGAGTTTGTGCGGGGACATTCTTTCCGCGGCTTTCGGGTAATGACCTATGCGCAGGCGTGCGAAGCCTATCCCGATTGCATCGTGGTGCTGGCTTTTGCGGCGTTTACCGACGAACTGCGGGGAAAAATTTGCCGCATTGCGCAGGAACGGGAATTATATGCTCCCGATGTGCCTGTGGTGGGCACGGAGCTTTTTACACGGGAATATCTCCATGAGAAAGAAGCCTCTTTGCAGGAAGTGTATCACCTGCTTGCGGATGAGCAGTCTAAGCGGGTGTTTGCGAATGTGGTCAATTTTAAATTAAGCGGAAAAATCAACTATTTGGAGGAAATCACCACGCCGGTCAGCGAAGTGTACCGTGATATTTTGACGCCGGAGCCTTCTGAGGTTTATCTGGATTTAGGCGCGTATAACGGGGATACGGTGCGGGAATTTTTGTCTTACGCGCCTGATTGCGAAAGAATTGTTGCGGCAGAGCCGGACATTAAAAATTACCGAAAACTGCAAAAGTTTATAGAAGACAATCATTTGAAACAGGTGGAAACACGCAATATCGGTGTTTGGGATTCCGCCGGAACGATTCCTTTTGAACGCCGAGCCGGACGAAATTCTGCGATTTCGTCAACCGCAAAGACGGAGGTCGCGGTTGACAGCATTGACGGTATGTTGGCAGGCGGCCGCGTCACCACCATCAAAATGGATGTGGAAGGCGCGGAACGGCAGGCCATTTCCGGCGGCAGAAAGACGTTGCGGCAATATGCGCCGAAGTTAAACATTGCCGCGTATCATCGAACCAGTGACTTTTTCGAATTGCCGCTGTTGATCAAAGACTTCAATCCGGATTATCAAATCTATCTGCGGCATCATCCGTATATCCCTGCGTGGGAAACCAATCTGTATGCAAAAGTGTGCCGTTAGATCAAAACGGCGAGCAGCATCATTTCCAGCAGGCGGGCATAGATCGGTTCTAAGTCCTCGATTGGCAGCGGGTTTTCGCCATAGCCGATTTCGATGGTGAATCCGGGTCTGCCGGTTTTGTCGATAAACCAGTCTTTGAAGCCCCCGTGAGAAGCAAGCCCGCCATTATGTACCAGCCGGTAACCGCAGGCGCTTGCCAACAGTTCGGCAATCAGGCGGGAGGAGGACGGCGTGCGTGTTCCGTATTCGTAAAATATTTCTTCCCCTTGCGAGTGAAAGGCAAACACCTTTTTGACATCAAAGGTTTTGCAGAGATTGATCATGGCACGGGTTTCAAATTCGCTGTGTGCCATTTTCCCGCCGTATTGGGTAGGCGCGGGGGCATTGATGCCCTGCGATTTTTCCATGGCACGCAGAAGATCAAATCCGGCGTCATAGTTATGGTTGAGGTCGATGCCGCGAGCGTTTGCCTGCCACTTTTTATGGTTTACTGCCATAATGTTTTCCACATAATGCTGCATATGCTTGGCGGATTTCGGCCCGTGGAGCGCAATTTCTACGCCGTCCGGGTTGACCATCGGCACGCAGATCAAGCCCTTTTCCTCCATGGTTTTGCAGATGTCGATATCTAACAAGTTGCCTTGGGTGGTATAAGCATGGGCAAATTCTCCGAAGAAGCGGAGCAACAGGGAACAGGTCAGCCATTCCTGCGCGTGGAAAGCGCCGGCAAACAGGGTCGCGTCCTTGATGTTCCCTAAAGCCAGCGCGTAAATTTTTCGTCCCAGAAAGCTTTTCCCGATGGGAAACAGCTTTACCTGAGGATTTTGTGATTTGATGATACCGCACTGTTTGACGGTGCGCTCATAAGATGGCGGCTTAGTAAAAAAATCATCCATCCGGATATCTCCTTTTGTTGAATTCTGGACTTACAATATATTTATATTGAGCAGTATTTAAAAATAGTCAGGGAGTCAAGCAGATTTTTCAGAAAAAGAAAGGTTATGATCACCATGAAGTTAACGGAAAAAACCATGACACAGAAAATGTTGGTGCAGGGCAGAATCATTAATTTGCGGCAGGATACCGTGACGCTGGAAAACGGAAAGACGGCGCTGCGGGATGTCGTGGAGCATCCCGGTGGGGTATGCGTACTGCCGCTGACCGAGGACAATGAGGTGATTCTGGTAAAACAGTTTCGTTATCCATACGGGGAAGTCCTGTTCGAGATTCCGGCAGGAAAGCTGGATAAGGGCGGGGAAGATCCGCTGCATTGCGGGATGCGGGAACTGGAAGAGGAAGCGGGCGTCATCGCCGGCGATTATCTGAGCTTGGGACAGATGTATCCTTCTCCCGGATACTGCAACGAAATTATTCATATGTTTTTAGCGCGTCAGCTTCAGCCGAGTCAACAGCATTTGGACGAGGATGAATTTCTGGAGGTTTACAAAATGCCCTTTCCCCAGGTATTGAAAATGGTGACCGACGGAGACATCAAGGATGCAAAAACGCAGATTGCCGTTTTAAAGACAGCGGTTTTGCTTGGAATTTGATCATAGTATCCAAAAATGCAAAGACAGATTTGTGCAGATACGATCCGGCAGAAAAATTCATGTAAATTTTTTGTTTTTTTCGCTGTTCACTATTTACAGATGACGCTTTCTGTTGTATAATAAATAAAACGCTCGGAAAACGAGCAGACACCTTTAAGTTGGTCCCGTGAGGCTAACAAGGCAGTCAACTTTATTGAACGAGCGGTATCTTTGAGTATATTTGAGAATTACTGCGTGATATGGATTAAAGTCGGCTTGGCTTGTGAACGTCACAGAGGGTGATGGTTGCGTGCGAAGCCGTTTTTTTATGCAGCCATATCGGAGATACCTGAGAAAAGGAAGGGTGCGGCATGGAAGTAAAAACCGAATTGTTGGATGAAAAAGGGCTGTGCCGATGCATTGCCCGTATTGCATATGAGATCATTGAGAAGAATAAAGGCGTAGACAATTTGTGCATTGTCGGAATATTGTCACGGGGCGCAGAGATTGCCTCCCGCATTGCCGCTAAAATCGCGGATGTGGAGGGAAAGTCGGTTGACGTGGGACTGTTGGATATCACGCTGTTTCGGGATGACCGGACAACGGCGCCGGATTATGCCGACCGATCGGAATTACCCTTTGATATTGCGGGGAAAAAGGTCATTTTAGTGGATGACGTTATCTTTACCGGCAGAAGTGTCAGGGCGGCAATTGACGCCATCATGGATAGAGGCAGACCGCAGAATATTCAGTTGGCGGTATTGATAGACCGCGGACATCGGGAATTGCCGCTGAGACCAGATTATGTCGGTAAAAATGTACCGACGGCGGCAAACGAGCAAGTACGTGTTATGGTAAAAGAGCGTGACGGCGTCGATAAGGTGGTTATTTGCTAGGTTACACCGCGCGGAAAGGAAAATGACCTGATGAGTAGCATACTGATAAAAAACGTCAGAATTGTGGACGAAAACAGGGATCAGGTGGGAGATATCCTGATTCGAAACGGCATGATTGAAAAAATCGCAGAACACATTCCGGAATCTGCCGACACAGTGATCGAAGCCGTCGGCATGACGGTGCTTCCGGGACTGATTGATATGCACGTGCATCTGCGCGATCCGGGATATACCTATAAAGAAGATGTCTTAAGCGGCTGTGAGGCCGCTGCCGCGGGAGGCGTGACCGGGGTGGCTTGTATGCCGAACACTTCTCCGGTCAATGATAATCCCGAAGTGACTGAGTATATTTTGCTGCGAGCAAGGCACGCCAAAGCGCGGGTGTATCCGATTGCGGCGATCACCAAGCGGATGTTCGGAGACGAGCTGACCGATTTTCATCCACTCAAACGAGCCGGCGCTGTCGGAGTGAGCGATGACGGTAAGCCGGTCGAGAATGCCGACAGAATGGCGCAGGCGCTTCAAAACGGCGCACTTGCCGGTTTGCTTCCGATTTCTCATTGTGAGGATTTGGCGATTATCAACGGGGGCATTATCAACAAGGGCGCCGTGTCGGAACAGCTCGGCGTGAAAGGAATGGACAGGCTGTCCGAAGACAGCATCACCGAGCGGGAAATCGCACTGGCAAAGAAAACCGGATGTCCGGTCCATATTGCCCATGTCAGCACCAAAGGAGCCATTGATGCCATACGGCGCGCCAAAGCGGAGGGCGTTCCGGTCACTTGTGAGACCTGCCCGCACTATTTTATGCTGACTGAACAGGAATTGCTGAAACGGGATGCGGATTACCGAATGAATCCGCCGCTGCGGGAGGAAAGCGATCGCGCCGCGATCGAGGCCGCGGTGCTTGACGGCACAATAGATTGTATCGTCACCGACCATGCGCCACATAGCGCGTCAGAAAAGCGCGATTTTGAAAAAGCGCCCAACGGTGTGGTTGGGCTGGAAACCTCTTTGGCGGCGACCTTGACCGCGTTGGTGCATACCGGTAAGATGGATTTAAAACAGCTTTGCAAACTCATGTCGGGAAATCCCGCAAGATTGCTGAAGGTGCCGGGCGGCAAAATCGCTGAAGGCGAAGTGGCTGATCTGGCGATCGTGGATTTGAACGAGGAATGGACGGTCGAGCCGGAAAAACTGCATTCCAAATCCAAAAACACCGTGTTCAAAGGAAAAACACTGATTGGAAAAGTAAAGATGACACTGCTTGGCGGCGAGGTTGTCTTTGAAGATATACAAAGTAACATTTAGGAGGATACACTATGTCATTGGATCGGTTGATCGAAAAAATCGTACAGACGCAAAATCCGACAGTAGTCGGGCTGGATCCGAAATTGGAGTATGTGCCTGCGTTTATCAAGGAAGAGTATTTCCAAAAATACGGGAATACGCTGGAAGCGGCGGCGAAAGCGCTGCTTGCGTTTAACAAAGGCTTGATTGATCAGCTTTATGATATTGTTCCTGCGGTAAAACCGCAGTGCGCGTATTACGAAATGTATGGTTGGCAGGGGGTAAAGACCTTGGCAAAAACGATGGAATACGCGCGTGAAAAAGGGATGTTTGTGATTACCGACGGCAAGCGCAATGATATCGGTACCACGATGGAAGCCTATGCCATCGGGCATTTAGGCGAGGTTTCGGTAAACGGCGAAAAGATCGAGCCGTTTATGGGAGACGCGCTGACCGTGAATGGATATCTGGGCAGTGACGGCATCAATCCGCTGCTTCAGGTATGCAGTCAGAGGGATAAAGGCATTTTTGTGTTGGCAAAGACGTCTAACCCCTCCTCGGGCGATCTGCAGGATCAGTTGATCGACGGCAAGCCGGTGTATGAGGTTATGGGCAATATGTGTGAGGCATGGGGCGCAGCAGTTCCGGGAAAATACGGCTACAGCGGCGTAGGCGCAGTGGTCGGAGCCACCTATCCGAAACAGTTAGAAGAGCTTCGTACGGCACTGCCGCATACTTTCTTTTTGGTGCCGGGATACGGCGCGCAGGGCGGCGGCGCGAAGGATGTTTCCTATGCGTTCGATAAAAAAGGCTTGGGCGCGATTGTCAATTCCTCCCGCGGCATCATCTGTGCCTATAAAAAAGAAGGCTGCGACGAACATGATTATGCCGGCGCTGCCAGACGGGAAGCGCTGCGGATGAAAGCGGATATCACCGGTGAGATCGGCAAGATCACACTTTAATACAATTAGAGATAAAAATATAATAATATACAAATAGTAAATAAAGCCATCAAAGGCAGATGGGATGATGATGATGAGCAAAGGCAAGCTGTTATTGGCAAACGGAATGGAATTCGAAGGTGAATGCTTCGGCGCGGAGGGAACCGTAATCGGAGAAATCGTGTTCACCACCTCGGCAACCGGATATCAGGAAACACTCAGCGATCCCGATTATCACGGACAAATTGTGGCGCAGACCTTTCCTCTGATCGGCAATTACGGTACAAACGAAGAGGATTATGCAAGCGGAAAATGCCATGCCAAAGGATATTTGGTACGGGAATGGTGCGATACGCCCTCTAACTTCAGAATGGATGATAATATCGATCATTTTCTGAAAAAGCATCATATTGTCGGGCTTTGCGGAATCGATACTCGTAGATTGACCCATATATTAAGAGAAAACGGTGTAATGAACGGAGCGATATATACAGACGGTAATATTGACAAGGCAAAATTGCTGGAAGAAATCAGAAGCTACACCATTCTCAATCCGGTCGCGGAGGTCACCGTTGAGGAGCCGTATTATTATCCGGCGGCAGAAGAAAAATATAGGGTTGCGGTGATGGATTACGGCTGTAAGAAATCGATGATCGACGAGCTGCTGAAGCGCGGCTGCTCGGTCACTTTGCTGCCGGCGATGACGACTGCGGAGGAAATCAAGCAATTGGAGGCAGACGGCATTGTACTTTCAGACGGTCCGGGCAATCCCGATGACAATGTGAAAGAAATTGCCAACTTAAAGAGCATTGCAGGCTTGGGACTGCCGATGTTCGGTGTATCTCTGGGGCATCAGCTGCTTGCATTGGCAATGGGCGCCAAGACGGTGAAATTAAAGCACGGACATCGAGGAGCCAGCCAGCCTGTGGTCGATTTAACGCAAAACCGTACCTTTGTGACGGCGCAGAATCATGGATATGCCGTGGAAAATGAGAGCATCACTGTTGATATGGGAAGAATCAGTCACATCAATGCAAATGATAAAACCTGTGAGGGAATCCAATATACTGCAATTCCGGCGTTTTCGGTTCAGTTTCAGCCGAATGTGATTCAGTATCAATCTGCACCCGAGTCGGAATATGACCGGTTTATCAAAATGCTTCAAAAGTAAGCAACCGATAAGAAATCCAACCTGAAAGGAAGAAAAATAGAAATGCCATTAAGATCAGATATCAAGAAGGTATTGGTGATCGGCTCGGGACCGATTGTCATCGGACAGGCAGCCGAGTTTGATTACGCGGGGGCGCAGGCTTGCCGCGCTTTGAAGCAGGAGGGCTTGGAGGTCATTTTGATCAACTCTAACCCGGCGACCATCATGACCGACAAAGCGATGGCGGATAAAATTTATATCGAGCCCCTGACGCTGGATGTCGTCAAACGGGTAATTGAGATCGAGCGTCCGGACAGCGTGCTTTCCACATTGGGCGGTCAGACCGGGCTGACGCTTTCGATGCAGCTTGCGGAGGAAGGCTTCTTAGATAAAATGAACGTGAAGTTGTTGGGCGCCAATCCAGAAACCATCCACCGTGCCGAGGATCGTCAGGCGTTTAAGGACACCATGGAGGAAATTGGTGAACCGTGTATTCCTTCCAAGGTAGTAGAAACGGTAGAGGACGCTTTAAAGTTCATTGATGAAGTTATCGGATATCCGGCAATTATCCGTCCGGCGTTTACCTTAGGCGGAACCGGCGGAGGTATTGCGAATAATAAAGACGAACTGATCGAGATTGCGGGCAACGGATTGCGGCTTTCTCCCATTACGCAAATTTTAGTGGAAAAATGCATCACCGGCTGGAAAGAGATCGAATTTGAGGTCATTCGGGACAGCAAAGGCAATATCATCACGGTGTGCAGTATGGAAAACGTGGATCCGGTTGGCGTACACACCGGTGACAGCATTGTGGTTGCTCCGGCGGTAACCTTGTCGGATAAGGAATATAATATGCTGCGTACAGCGGCGCTGAATATGGTATCGGCACTGAAAGTAGAAGGCGGGTGCAACTGTCAGTTTGCGCTCCATCCGACTTCGATGGAATATGCAGTCATTGAGGTAAACCCCCGTGTATCACGTTCGTCCGCGCTGGCATCCAAGGCAACCGGCTATCCGATTGCCAAAGTGGCGACCAGAATCGCAATCGGTTACACCCTAGATGAAATCATCAATCAGGTGACCGGCAAAACCTATGCCTGCTTTGAGCCGGCGATTGACTATTTAGTGTTGAAATTTCCGAAATGGGCTTTTGATAAATTTGTGTATGCCAAACGTACCCTCGGCACTCAAATGAAAGCAACCGGAGAGGTCATGAGCATCGGCACCAGCTTTGAACAGGCACTGATGAAGGCGGTGCGGGGCGCGGAACTGGGATTGGATACTCTCACGCTGCCTGAGTTTACCAAGCTGACAGATGAAGAAATTCTGGCGAGAATGAGCGTCTGCGATGATCGCCGCATTTTTGCGGTGTTTGAAGCGCTCAAGCGTGGTATTGCGCCTGAACAAATTCACGAAATCAACATGATCGACAACTGGTTCCTTTACAAGATGCTGAATTTGGTCAAGCTGGAAAAACGGCTTGCCACCGAGGAGCTCACCGATGCTTTATATAAAAAAGCCAAAGATTTCGGCTATTTGGATAAAACAATAGAAAAAATCAGTGGGCAAACGATTCCGAATAAGCTGTTTGCATCATATAAAATGGTAGATACCTGTGCGGCGGAATTTGAGGCGGAAACACCATATTTCTATTCGACCTACGACCAGGAAAACGAAGCTAAGCTGTTTTTGGAACGTCATAAAAACGGCAAAAAGAAGGTGCTGGTATTCGGTTCCGGACCGATTCGAATCGGTCAGGGAATTGAGTTTGACTATTGCTCGGTGCACTGCGTCTGGACATTGAAAGAACTGGGATATGAGGCAATTATCTGTAACAACAATCCGGAAACGGTTTCGACCGACTTTGATACCGGCGATCGTCTGTATTTTGATCCGCTCAATCAGGAAGACGTCTGGAACCTGATACAGACCGAAAAACCGGACGGCGTTGTGGTGCAGTTCGGCGGTCAGACCGCAATTAAGCTGACCAAATTCTTAAATGATATGGGTGTAAACATTCTCGGTACCGGCGCGGACAGCATTGATGCGGCAGAGGATCGGGAGCGGTTTGATGAGGTTCTGGAAAAGCTGGGGATTCCCCGTCCGCAGGGGCATACCGTTTTTACGGTGGAGGAAGCGCTCCAATCCGCAAATGATTTAGGGTATCCGGTTCTGATGCGACCCTCCTATGTTTTAGGCGGGCAGAATATGATCATTGCACACTCCGACAAGGATATTGTGGAATACATGGCGATCATCACTTCCCACAATATTGAAAATCCGGTGTTGATCGATAAGTACATGATGGGCACAGAGGTGGAGGTCGATGCGATTTGCGACGGCACCGATTACCTGATCCCGGGTATTATGGAGCATGTCGAGCGTGCCGGCGTTCATTCCGGCGACTCCATTTCGGTCTATCCGGCGCAGAATCTCAGCGAGAGGATCAAAAATACCATTATTGATTATACCGGCAAGCTTGCGATGGAATTAAAGGTAATCGGTTTGGTGAACATTCAGTATGTAGTGTATAACGGCGAGGTTTATGTGATTGAAGTGAATCCGCGTTCTTCCAGAACAGTGCCGTATATCAGCAAGGTGACCAATGTACCGATGGTTGACTTGGCAACCAAAATTATGCTGGGCTCCACTTTAAAGGAATTAGGCTATGAGGGCGGCTTGTATCCAAGCGGCGATTATATGGCAGTTAAAGTTCCGGTGTTCAGCTTTGAAAAGCTGCACGATGTGGATACTCACCTCGGTCCGGAGATGAAATCTACCGGTGAGGTATTGGGCATCGCAAAAACTTTGGATGAAGCATTGCTCAAAGGTTTGGTTGCTGCCGGATACAAGATGAAAAAGAA